>CAYNYN010000271.1:0-3895 GCA_964401445.1 uncultured Saprospiraceae bacterium
TCACTGAAACCGCAGCCTGCCGAAGCGATAGCGGCGGCCCCATTCGCCGTAGAGGGCCATGTCGCGCGGGCCGATCTGGCGGCACACCTTGGGCCGGATCATGACGTTGGCTTCCTGCGAGGAGGTGAGTGGCCAGGTGCGCACGGTGCCGTCCTTGCGCACTTCGGCCAGGGCCACCACCGAGCGCGAGCCGTCGAAGGTGTACAGGCGCCTGTCGCGGTCGTCGAAGTTGCGCGGGTGATCGTTGAAGATGAAGTAGAAGCGGTCGCGCACCGTGGCCATGGCGTAGGACGAGAAGTAGCCGTGGTCGTTGAGCGTCTCCTGCCGCTTGGGGATGCGCGTCGTCCATTCGAGCGATCCGTCGGGGCGGATGTTGACGACGATGATGTCGTTGTAGTTGTAGTAGAAATACCTGCGCTGGTTGCGGCTGTAGCCCATGTAGTAGTCGGTGTAGTAGAGCGTGTACTCCTCGACGTAGTACTGCTCGGCCACGAGCACGGCGCCGCCGTCGCTGCGCAGGATGAGATGGTCGAGCGCATAGCGGTACAGCTCCGGCTGGCGGTTGACGTCGCCGCGTGCCTCGGCCTCACGCGCTTTCTCCTGGCGGCGCGGGTTGAGGTAGTGCGTCAGAAACTCGAAGGCGAAGGGCGAGGCCTGCTCTACGAGCACGCGCCAGCCGCGCGGGTCGAGGCGCAGGTAGCAGGTGCCCTTGACGCTCCACGTGCCTTTTTCGGAGTAGAAACCGGCGCAGTTGATGATGCCGTCGCGGCCGATGCGCAGCGTCAGGTCGGTGATGAATTTGCCGTCGAGTGACAGGGCATACTCTTCCATGCGTTGCCCCTCGTCGAACCAGGCCAGGATGACGTACTGATAGTTGGGCTTGCCGGCGCGCCGCTCGCGTACGCCGTCGAAGAAGCGCACGCCCAGCACATAGACGTTGCCGTCGCGGTCCACGCGGTACTCCTCGACACGGAACTGCTCGTCGGGCCAGGGCAGGCGCACGTTGCGCTCCCAGCGCAGCTGAAAGTCGGGGGTAAAGACGCGGAAGGCGAACTGCTCGGGCTGCCCCTTCTGGTAGGGCAGCGAGTTGTAGATGAGCACGTGGCTGCTGTCGGAGGGGATGAAGTAGTTGAAATGGCCGGTGCGGGTGAGCGACAGTGCCGGCGTGCGCGCCACCAGCTCCATGCTGCGCGGGCTCTGGCGCAGGCTGCGCCGGCTCACCTCCTGCCGGAAGAGGTACACTTCCTTTTTGGCCTTGTTGTGGAACGAGGTGAGCAGCCACAGCTTGCCACCCAACGTGAAGATGCCTTCGAAGTCCTGGTGCTTGTTCTTGTACTTGAGGTCGAGCGCCTCGGCGCGCACCAGGCGCATGCGGTGGTCGTAGCGCTCGAGCCAGTAGCGCTCGATGCCCGACAGCGAGGTGGCCGGGCGATAGCGCAGGGCGAGGAAGTCTTCTTTGGTCACGTCCACGATCTGGCGCAGCGTGCTGCCTGCCGGCTCCTTCAGCTCGGGGCCCCAGGCCACGCCATTCGACTGGCTGCGGGCGGCATTTGCCGAAAGGCAAACACAAAGCAACAGACAGGCGCAGGCGCGCCACAAGGAGGCAAGGTGGGGCGTGTGCTTCATCGCAGGTTGCGGTATTTGGCGGCGTTGGCCGGGTCGATGCGGGTCATGGCCTGCCGCAGGGTGACTTTCTCGGCTGGTGAGGCCGGCTTGAAGATTTCGACGATCTCGTTCGATTTGGCGTTGGCGAACATCTGGATGATCATGGCATTGGGGTAGGATCGGGCCGCGTCAGCAATGGTCTGCAGCGCCTGCAGGATGACGTTGCGGCCGGCCACGGGGTCCTGGTGCATGATGTCGAGCCCGAGCCGGTGGTAGTCGTACCACGCCTGGCGGAAGGGGCGCATGCGCGGGTTGAGCAGGTTCTCGATGATCCAGTAGCGGTTGCGGTTGCCGTCGAGCGAGCGCCAGCCCGGGTTGGATGCCGCCACGCCCGGCGGCACGGCGTTGAGGATGTCGTAGGCTTTCTGGAACCAGGGCTCGCCACCGAAGGGCGCGAAAGAGTCGCCGTCGAGGCCGATGATGAGGTAGGCATAGAACGACAGGATGGAAGAGAGGTTGTCGTTGAAGCTGTTCTCGCTGAACTCCAGCGGCTGGAACTGCTCGTAGGTGAACGTCACGTCCTTGTCGAGGTGCGACAGCAGGGGCGTCTCGTAGGTGCTGCCATAGACGGGGCGCCCCGCCTGGATGGCCAGCTCAGCCTTGAAGCTGGTGGCCGATCGCTCCTCGCTGATGGTCATGACGATGTCCACCTTGATGCGCTCTTCCTCGGCATAGACGTCGTCGGTCCAGCGCTGGTTGTTCATGAAGTCGCGGATGGTCTGCTCCAGCGTCTCGAACACGGCGGGGTCGGTCAGTTGCAGCTTGGGCGTGTTGATGCGGACCGTCACGTTCAGCTCCTGGGCGGCGAGCAGCGCCGGCAGCAGCGCCGCCACGAGCATCGTCAACAGAGGTCGGATCATGGGTAGCGTCGTTTTGGGGCGAGAAGTTCCAATAATTTTCGCAAACGGTTTTCAAACACCATTCCGGCAGCCTTATTGCCTTTCGCTTTCGCAAAAAACGCCCCTCAGCCCTTGTCGGCCAGCCTGCGGGCCAGCTCATCGACGATGTCGGCGGCCACCTCGCGCTTGCTCTTGAGCGGGAACGGCTTTTCGGTGCCGTCGGCCGAGAGGATGGTCACCTTGTTGGTGTCGTGGGCGAAGCCGGCCCCCTCGTCGCGCAATGAGTTGAGGACGATGAAGTCCATGTTCTTGCGCTGCAGCTTGCCCAGGGCGTTGGCGCGCTCGTTTTCGGTTTCGAGCGCGAAGCCGACGAGCACCTGCCCCGGCTTTTTCTGCCGGCCGAGCGTGGCGGCGATGTCGGGCGTGCGCACCAGGCGCAAGGTCAGCTCGTCGCCCTGCTTCTTGATCTTTTCGGTGGCCACGGTGGCCGGCCGGTAGTCGGCCACGGCCGCGGCGAGGATGGCGGCATCGGCCTGCGCAAAGCGCTCCACGGCCGCCGCATGCATCTGCTCGGCCGTGCGCACCGGCACCACCTCTACGTCGGGGTGCGTGGGGCGCAGCGACGTGGGCCCCAGAATGAGCTGCACGTGTGCGCCGCGCCGCGCCAGCTCCTCGGCGATGGCGATGCCCATCTTGCCCGTCGATCGGTTGCCCAGGAAACGCACGGGGTCGAGCGGCTCGTGGGTAGGACCGGCGGTGACCAGCACCGTGCGACCGGCAAGGGGGCCCTGCGGGGCGAGCGCCTCGTCGAGGAAGGCGACGATGTCTTCGGGTTCGGCCATGCGGCCGGGGCCGTGCAGCCCGCTGGCCAGCTCGCCCTCGCCCACCGGAATGATGCCCACGCCGTCGGCCTGCAGCGTGCGCAGGTTGCGCTGCGTGGCCGGATGCTGCCACATGTCGAGGTCCATGGCCGGCGCCACCCACACGGGGCAGCGCGCCGACAGGTACACGGCCGTGAGCATGTCGTCGCACAGACCCTGCGCCATGCGCGCCAGCGTGTGTGCCGTGGCGGGGGCCACCACCATGGCGTCGGCCCACAGGCCCAGCTCGACGTGGCTGTGCCACGACCCTTCGTCGTGCACGTGGGTGTACACCTCGTGGCGCGACAGGGTGGACAGCGTGAGCGGACTGATGAAGTCGGTGGCGGCACGCGTCATCACCACGCGCACCTCGGCACCCGCCTTGACGAGCAGCCGCACCAGAAAGGCACTCTTGTAGGCGGCGATGCTGCCGGTGATGCCGAGAAGGATCTTTTTTCCGTGTAGGGCCATGTCGTGCTGGTTACGTGTCCGTCTGCCTCCAAAAGGCGGTCAAATCTCCAAAAATTTCGG
>CAYNYN010000271.1:3995-5389 GCA_964401445.1 uncultured Saprospiraceae bacterium
GAATCCCCGGACGCAAACGCCAAAGCCCCGACCCGCGATGCGGATCAGGGCTTTGGCCGCCGAAAAAGGGATGCCGACGAGCGGTCAGAATGCGTCTTCGTCGCTCTTTTTCTTCTTGTCGGCATAGCGCCAGTAGAGTTCGTCGTTGATGAACTCTTCGGTGGCGATGGTCGCGGGGTTGGGCAGCCGCTCGTAGAAGCGCGAGATCTCGATCTGCTCCTTGTTCTCGGTCACTTCCTCGATCGTCTCGGTCGGCACGGCGAACTCTTCGAGTTTTTCCATCAGCTCGCGCTTGATCTGGCGCGAGAGCTGGTTGGCGCGCTTGGAGATGATGGCCAGCGCCTCGTAGATGTTGCCGGTCTTTTCGACCAGTTGGTTCACGTCGCGTGCCTTGAGGTCGGGCACGATGTGCTGCGCTTTACTTTTGATATCCGTCATTGGCAAATTGTTTTAGAATCGATTCTGCACGGGCGGCGATTTCGCGTACCTCATTGGCATACGCGCTATCGCCGTATTTGTTCAGAAAATTGTTGGCATACTCCAGCGTCTGGCGAAAACGCTCTTCCTGCTTCTCGTAAATGCTGTTCTCGGCCATGAGGAAGGCCGACTTGACGAGCATGAAGCGCACGCGTTCGGCATTGTTCGTTTCCGGGAAGTCCTTCAGCAGGTTCTCGAAGCTGACGATGGCCGCCTGGTAGTCGCGCAGGTTGAAGTAGAGCTGGGCGGCGTCATAGGCTTTTTGCTCCAGCTTCAGGCGCATCTGGTCCATCAGGCGGTTGCATTCGGGCACGCGCGGACTGTCGGGATAGGTGTTGACGAACAGCTGGAAGGCGTCGATGGCCTTGAGCGTGTACGTCTGGTCGAGGCGATAATTTGGCGACAGCTGGTAGAAGCTGTAGGCGGCCATGAAGTCGGCCTCCTCGCGCTTGTCGCTGTTGGGAAAGGTGTTGGAGAAGTTGCTGAAGTAGTAGTTGGCCAGCACGTAGCGGCCGAGGTGGTAGTAGGTGTAGGCGTACTTGAAGTACAGGTCTTCCAGCTCGGGGCGGCCTCGGAACGCGCTGAGCACCAGCTCGAACAGCGTCTGCGCGCGCTGCCAGTCCTCGGCCTCGTAATACTCGAGGGCCTTGTGGTAGATCAGCTCGGTATCGCCGCTGGCCCGTATCTTTTCGAATTCGCTTTTACAGCCACTGGCGCCGAAAGCGAGCGTGGCGGCAAGCAACCAGATCAATGTCCTGATTTTCATAGGGGTGCAAAGTTACGCTTTTTCATTCAACAGCCGCACAAATTTTGCGGGCAGCAAAGGTAAAGAGCCCGTGCTTGCCGGCAGGGTTGGTTACCCATGCTTTTTGTGAAATAGTGGCCCGACGAGGCACGCAAGGGCGTGACGACGTGAC
>CAYNYN010000272.1:0-5387 GCA_964401445.1 uncultured Saprospiraceae bacterium
GCCCAAAAGCTCGACTACCTCATCCGGGGCGGCAAGGTGGTCGATGGCACCGGCAATCCGTGGTTCCATGCCGACGTCGGCGTCCGCAAAGGGCGCATCGTGGCCGTGGGCGACCTGTCGGGCCGGCGCGCGCGTCACGTCATCGATGCCGAAGGGCTGGTCGTGGCGCCCGGCTTCATCGACGTGCACACGCATATCGAGCGGGGCATCTTCACCCATCCCGACGCGCCCAACTACCTGTACGACGGGGTGACCACGGTCGTGACGGGCAACTGCGGCGGCTCGGTGACCGACGTGGCGGCCTTTTTCAAGAAACTGGAAAAAACGGGGGTCTCGCTCAACGTGGCCACCCTCATCGGCCACAACTCGGTGCGCCGCGCCGTCATGGGCGACGCCAACCGCCGGGCCACACCCGACGAGCTGGCACGCATGCAGGCCATCGTGGCGCGCGCCATGGACGACGGCGCCGTGGGCCTGTCCACCGGCCTCATCTACGTGCCCGGCACCTACGCCCCCACCGAAGAAGTGGTGGCGCTGGCGCGCACGGCCCGCGCCCACGGCGGCATCTATGCCTCTCACATCCGCCACGAAGACTGGCGCGTCTTCGACGCCATCGCCGAAGCCGTCCACATCGGCCAGGAGGCCCACACGCCCGTGCAGATCTCGCACTTCAAGATCTCGGGCAAGGCCGACTGGGGCGCCTCGGCCCGCATGATCGACACCATCGAAGCGTGGCGCCGGCGCGGCGTGGACGTGACGGTCGATCAGTACCCCTACACCGCCAGCAGTACCAGCCTCGACGTGTTGCTGCCGAGCTGGGTGTTCTCCGGCGGCCGCGACTCGATGCAGCTGCGCCTGGCCGATGCCGACACGCGCGCCGCCATCGAGCGCGAGATGGAGGAGATGCTGGCCCGCACCGGATTCGAAGATTACGGCTACGCGGTCATCGCCCGCTGCCCCAACCATCCCGAATATGCCGGCAAATCCATCGTCGAGGTGACGCGCATGCGCGGCTACCCCGACGACCTGGCGCACCAGCGCCAGACCATCTTCGAGCTGGTGCCACTGGGCCGCGTGCAGATGGTGTATCACAAAATGAGCGAGGACGACGTGCAGCGCATCATGGCCTGGCCCCTGTCGATGGTGGCCAGCGACGCGGGCCTGCCCACCTTCGGCGAGGGGGCGCCCCACCCGCGCAACTATGGCACCAACGCGCGCGTGCTGGGGCGCTACGTGCGCGAGCTGGGCATCCTGCGGCTCGAGGAAGCCATCCGCAAAATGACGTCGATGCCGGCCAACCGCTTCGGCCTGACCGACCGCGGCCGCATCCAGCCCGGCATGGCTGCCGACCTGGTCATATTTTCCGAAAGGGAAATCAAGGACATGGCCACCTTCGAACAGCCCCATGCCTGGCCCCGGGGCATCCATTACGTGCTGGTGAACGGCGTGCCCGTCATCGAAAACGGAAAACATACCGGCAGGCGGCCGGGCCGGCCCCTGCGCCGCAGGTGAGCCTCACCATCGCAATCCCGCCCGAAGACCGAACATCGACAACAGCACCGTGGACCGGTCGTATCGATCGGCTACGGGATCCTCGGTGTACAGCGCCGAGAGGTCGGGCCAATGCATCGTGCCGTACCAACGCGTGCGCACGAAAGGCATCAGCGTGAGCGCATGGGAAAGCGTCAGCTCCAGCCCCGCGCCCGCCTCCACGAAGGGCCGCGTGGCCCAGGCGCTTTTTTTTCCTTTCGGAAAAAGCTCCGACGTGGTGGCAAACTGAAGGCGCGTGGCACTGATGCCGGGTGCCAGCCATGCCTGAAACCCCTCGCGCAACCAGTGGCCATCGGGCACCACGGGCGTGCAGTCGCAGGCCTGGGGCACGTCCAGCAGCCGCACGACCAGCGCCACACGGCTGCTCATGGCCAGCCACTCGAGCTGGAACCGGTCGGATACGGGGTCGCCCTGCGTGGCGCGCGTAAAGCCCAGGGCCGGCCGCAACGACATCCAGGATTTGCCGAAAGGCAGATCGTGATCGAGCTGGAAACCGGCGGCATTGCGGAAGATGGGCGTACGGCGTCCCGTCACTTCGGTCTGAAAACCCGCATTCCAGGAAGGTGCTGCGATGCGCACCCAGCCCCAGCTGATGCCCATCTGTGCCGGAAGCGCAGGGGCGCACAGAGCCATCCACAGCAGCACCAGCAGCAGGCGGAGCGGGGCGTTTGCGCAAAAGGCGTGTTGGTTCCAATATCGGGACATCCGTTTTCAAATTGGCTCGATTGGAAACGCGCAGAGCGTCGGCATCGTACAACGGAAGGCCCGCTTAACAGCCTGAACAAGCTGCAAACAACCATGCGTACCAACCTGAAAAACAGTTCATTTTTCAATGTTTTTCACAAAAAATAAATTCTAGGCAACACATCACCGAAAATTCCTGCATACTGGTGGCAAGGAATTGGCAACCGCCAGGACAGCAAAAATTCAGAACCATGCGTCGAACGAACCTCTTCAAGCTGTTGCTGCTGTCCTCCTTGCTGTATGCCTCGTGCATGCAAGAAGCGCCGGAGCGTCCCCGCTTCGGCGATGCCACGCCCTCGGCCACGCCCGAACAACAACTCATCCGCATGCCTCTGGCACAAAAGATTGGCCAGCTGCTCGTATGGCAGGCCCGCCCCAACGACCTCCAAAAAGCCATGCGCGACGCCCGCAACGGTCTGATTGGCGGCATCGTGTGGCCCCACATGCCGCAGAGCGAGTGGCAGGCCCTGCAGCACCAAATGCAAAAAGAAGCGATGCTGCCGCTGTTTTCGGGCATCGAGGAAAGCGTCTCGCTCACCGACCTGTTCACCGACCAGCCGGACGCGCCCGAGCCGCTGGCCGTGGCGGCGGCAGCGAGCGATTCGTTGTCGCTCCAGTGGGCCGAAACGCTGGTGCGCCAGTGCCGGGCCTCGGGCATCAACCTGGTACTGGGGCCCCACGTGGACTGCCCGCAGGGTGGCGCCTGCTGGAGCAACGTGCCCGAGGTGGCCGTGGCCCACGCCCAGCGCCTCATGAAAAAACTGATGGAAGCCCGCATCATGGGCATTCCGCTGGGCACGGGTCGCCTGCTCCACTTCGACACGCTTTCGCAAACGCTGGATGGCCGCTGGCCCGACATCGCCCGCCTCTACTGGGCCGGGGCGGCCGGCTTCGAGATGGAATGGCCGCAGGAAGTGCTGGAAATGGAACCGGGCTTCGGACGCCGCTTCTTCGAGAAAGCCATGGACTTCGGCGGCCTCATCGTGGGGCGCTCCCGCAGTGAGGCCATGCTCGAAGCGCAGATCTTCGCCGGCGCCGACCTCATCGTCACCGACGATCCCGTGCGCGACCGCAACCTGCTGATGTACTGGGTGCAGCAGGGGCGCCTGCCCGAAGCGCTCATCGACCAGAAAGTGCGCCGCATCCTCAATGCCAAGCTGTGGACCCAGACGGCACGCCCCGACCAGGTCGCCATGCTTCATCAGGTGCTCGGCGAGCCACTCGTACAGCGCAAACAAACACCCGACATCAGCCAGAGCGGGGGCATCCCCATGCAAATCAAACTCCATGAACGAGCTGAAGCAGCACCGTCAGGGCTGCCCGATGAGGAGCAGATCGAGCGCCTCAACGAAGCCACGTGGGCCCGCTCGATCGTGCTGCTGCAACAAGGCCAGGGGCGCGCGGCGGTGCCCCTGCCCCGCCTCGACGGCGCCGCCATCGTCTGGCCCGAAGGCAGCGACCTGGAATCGGTGGCCGCCGACCTGAAAGCGGCGTTCCGGCCGGCCACCACCCTGCCCTTCGACCCCGACCAGCCGGAAAACCTGATGATGCCCGACGGCATGCTGGTGGTCATGGTACTCGACACGGCCGACGCCCGCCTGGGGCGCCGCCTGGCCGAGCTGAGCCGGCAGCACGAGCTGGCGATCATCTACTTCGGCGATGTGGCGGGCCTGCGCCACCTGCCCACACGCGCCAGCCTGCTCTACGTGCCCGAACGCAATGCCACCACCGAGCGGATGGCACGCCAGATCCTGCTGGGCCAACGCCCGGCGCTGGGGCGCCTGCCCCTCGAGGCCGGCGGCCGCTTCCCCCAGGGGACGGGCCACCGCACCCACGCCACGCGTCTCAACTACACACTGCCCGAGGCAGTCGGCATCGACCCGGAAGCGCTCTCCGCCCTCGACGAAGTGGCCGACGAGCTGATCCGGGCCCGTGCGGCCCCCGGCTGCGAGCTGCTGGTGGCCGTGGGCGGCCACATCGTCTGGCACAAGGCCTGGGGCCACCTGACCTACGAGACAAAGGAACCGCTGCGCACCCACCACCTCTTCGACCTGGCATCGGTGACCAAGGTGGCCGCCACCACGCTGGCCGTGATGCGCCTGTACGAGCAGGGCCAGATCGCGCTCGACGCGCCCGTGCAGCAATACATCGCAGAGGCGGCCGGCACGCCTGTGGGGCGCATCCCCCTGCGCCGCCTGCTCAACCACTCGTCCAGCCTGCAGGCCAACATGCCCATCGTGCCCTACGTGCGCGGCGACGATCTGGCCATCGATTCGTGTACGGGCTGGTACTGCCGCGGGCCCGACAGCCGGCACGACCTGCAGATCGCTCCCGGACTCTTTTTCGACAGCCGCCAGCAGGACACCATCCTGCAGGCGGTCTGGCAGTTAAGGCCACAGCGCTACCGGCGTTTTCGCTACAGCGACGTCAACTTCGTCATCCTGCAGCAGGTGGTCGAACGCGTGTCGGGCATGCCGCTCGACTCATTCGTATATCAGCACATCTACCAGCCGCTGGGGCTGTGGAGCCTCACCTTCCGCCCGCTGGACAGCTACCCGGAGAGCACGATCGTGCCCTCGGCCATCGACCGACGCTGGCGCCATGCCGCCCTGCGCGGCTACGTGCACGACGAGACGGCTGCCCTGTTCGGGGGCGTGGCCGGCAATGCCGGCCTGTTCGGCTCGGCGCTCGACCTGGCCGTGCTGGGGCAGATGCTGCTCAACGGCGGCCAGTACGGCAGCGTGCGTCTCTTCCAGCCCGAGACGGTACGGCTGTTCACCGCCAAATCGCGGGAGAACCACCGCGGCCTGGGCTTCGACAAGCCCCTGCCTTACGGCAAAAACCGAAGCATCGCCCGCGCCGCCTCGATGGCCAGCTTCGGCCATACCGGCTTCACGGGCACCATGATCTGGGTGGATCCCCGCTACGACCTCGTCTTCGTCTTCCTCACCAACCGCACCTGGCCCGACCCCTACAACACGCGCCTCTACCGCGGCGGCTACCGCAAACGCATGATGGAAATCGTATATCGCGCCCTGCAGGATCGCACCAGAAAGGACGATTGGCTCAGGGTGCCGGTGGCGGGGTGAGGG
>CAYNYN010000273.1:0-5355 GCA_964401445.1 uncultured Saprospiraceae bacterium
GGCGGCGTATCAACGCGAGCGAAGCGAGCATCAACCATCAAATCCTCAAATCCTCTTGATAAAGATTGCGACCTTCGCGTCAAAACACCCGAGATGCGACTCATCCACAAACTCATCCTCATCGGTTTGCTGCTGGCCCTCGGCCTGGTGCTGCACCTGCAACAAGGCCTGGCCTCGGCCTGGTATCTCTACGCGGCTGCCCTGCTGCTCGTGCTGAGCCACCTGCTGATGGGCAACGTGGGCCAGGCGTGGAGCGCCCTGCAGAAGGGCGACCAGGCGCGCGCCCGCAAGCTGCTCGGCGAGGTGTGGCAGCCCGAGTGGTTGCTGCCGGCCCACCGCGGCCGCTATTACCTCACCGCCGGCCTGCTGGCCCTCCACCAGAAAGACCTCGAAGAGGGGCGGCGCCTGCTCGAACGCGCCCTCGAGATCGGGGCGCTGCCCGAGCTGGACAAGGCCGTGGCCCTGCTCAACCTGGCGCATGTACAGATGGTGCAGGGCCAAAAAGAGGTGGCGGCCCGTCTGCTCGACGATGCCGAGCGCCATGCCGGCAAGACCGGCCCCGTCCTGCACCAGATCCGGAAGGCCCGAGCCATGCTTTCGCAAAACGGCTGAGCAGGCAGGCCCCGCAATTGCGTACCTTTGCGCCGAATTTTTCAGACCAAACCCCGAACTATGTTTTCGATCAATATCTATCTGCGTTTCGCACTGATGGTCGTGCTCATCGGCGGCGGCATCGCCCTGTCGGTGATCTACGGTTTCTGGTATGGCTTCCCCTTCTGGCTGGTAGGCCTGTTCCTGCTGGTCGGCTACGTGGCGCTGGGCACCGTCCAGTCGGCTGCACAGATCATGCAGACGGGCGACGTCGACGCCGCCGAGCGCCGCCTCAAGCTGACGCTGACGCCCAAGCTGCTCTACGTCACCAACCGCGCCTACTACTACATGCTCAAAGGCACCATCGCCATGCAGCGCAAGCAGATCGAAGAGGCCGAGAAGTGGTTCCGCAAGGCCCGCGAGCTGGAGCTGCCCACCGACAACGAAAAGGCCATGATCCTGCTGCAGCTGGCCGGCGTGGCCGCGCAGCGGCACAAGTGGAACCAGGCGCGCATCTATCTGCGCGACATCAAGAAGCTGAAGGTGACCGAAGAGGAGCTCAAGCGCCAGATCAAGGAGTTCGAAAAGGCACTGGCCAGCTCGGGCCAGCTCAAGGCAGCCACCCGCTCGGGCATGGCCCACAAGGGCGGATTGCGTCAGCCCGGCGGCAAGCGCCGACGCCCCCGCATGAAGTGACTTTTCCCGACGCCGGCGTACCAATGATGTCCAATGGCAGGCGTGTACCGCAGCATCCTTCGGCCCGATTTCCGAATACTGCGCCGATTGCGTAAACTTGCCCAAGCACCTACACGCCTGATGCAGGTGACCTGATTCATCATCAAAACAATCGAACTATGGCTTACAAGCTGATTGACATCATGGGTATCGGTGAGGTTTATGCCAAAACCCTCGAAGAGAAAGCCGGACTGAAAACCACCGACGACCTGCTCGAAGCCGCTGCCACGCGCCAGGGCCGCAAGGCACTGGCCGAAAAGACCGGCATCGACGAGAGCCGCATCCTGCGCTGGGTCAACATGGCCGACCTGTTCCGCATCAAGGGTGTGTCGGAAAAATTCTCCAACCTGCTCGAATATGCCGGGGTGGACACCGTGAAGGAATTGCGCAACCGCAATGCCGAAAACCTGTACAACAAGATGCGCGAGGTGAACGCCGAGCGCAAGGTCGTCGACCGCACCCCCTCGCTCAAGGAGGTGGAGAGCTGGATCGAGCAGGCCAAGCAGATGGAACCCAAAGTGACGTACTGACACAGGCAACCATACGCTTCGCGCAAAAAGGAACGCCTCGTCTTCTGCAAGGAAGACGGGGCGTTTTGCTTTTGCGCTTGCGAGCAAAGTGCAAGGCAGAAAATCAATGGCGCAGGAAGACGAGCTCGCCGTCGGGAGCCACGCGCGCCACCACGGACGGCTGGGCCGGCTCGGTATCCCATTGGCGGTAGCGCACCACGTAGTCCATCTGCTCGATCACCTCGGAACTCACCTCGCCGAAATGGGCGGGGAAGGGCGCGCCGCTGACGTTGGCCGAGGTGGAGACGATGGGCTTGCCGAGGCGGCGCACCAGCTCGCGGCAAAGGTCGTCCTGGGGGATGCGGATGCCGATGCTGCCGTCGGGTGCCACGAGGTTTTCCGGCAGATTGCGCGCGCCCTCGTAAATGATGGTCAGGGGGCGCTGGTGGTAGGCCAGCAGCGTCTCGATGCGGGGATGCACGTAGCCCACGTACTGCCGGATCATCTCGACCGAGTCGGCCAGCAGCAGGAAGGGCTTGTCGGGGCGGCGCTGCTTGATGGCATACACGCGCTCGATGGCCTCGGCACGGGTGGCGTCGCAGCCAATGCCCCAGATGGTGTCGGTAGGATACAGGATCACGCCACCCTCGCGCAGCACGCGGGCAGCGGCCTCGAGGTCCCGCTTCTTGATCTCGTCGATCTTTTCAGGAGTAAGGGGATGCATGCATGCAGTTTTTTGTGCGCACCAACGCTCCGACGCGAAGAAAGATTATTTGCCGGGGATGCCAGCCGGGCACAAAGATGCGCCAAACTGCCGGATCCTCCCGCGCCCATGGGCGACCCTCTTCGGCCCGGAATGCCATTGTTTTGTCAGATCACGCCCCGAAATTCGCCGCGTAGCGTGCCAGGTCGCGACCTTTGTATGCCGGCCGATGTTTCTGAAAGTGGAGAATTTGCATATTGCATGCACGCTGAAGACGTTGGGGGGAAACAGCAATCAGGTACATGGACAAACAGCAGACATCGTTTGCCGAAAGGCAAAATCAGAAACCGGACGTGGGCCATGCTTCCGGCTTTCGCCAAACACGCAGGTACTGCACGGGCAGCATTTGCCGAAAGGCCATGCTGATGGTAGCCGGCCTGCTGTGGGCATGGATGCTTCCGGCAGCCCACATCATCGGCGGCGAGATCACGTACACCTGCCTGGGTAGCGACACCTACCGCTTCACCATGAAGATCTACCGCGACTGTGCGGGCGGGGGCGCCCAGTTCGACTCGGCACCCAACAGCAACTCGCTGCCCGGCACCGTGACGGTTTTCCACGGCACCAGCATCTACACCATCATCACGCTGCAGGCGCCCGTGGTGACGAGCATCCAGCCCGAGATCAGCAACCCCTGCCTGGTGGTGCCGCCCGGCATCTGCGTGGAAGAAGGGGTGTACACCTTCACGCTGACGCTGCCCAAGAGCAACGAGAGCTACACGGTATCGTACCAGCGCTGCTGCCGCAACAACACCATCACCAACATCGTCGATCCGGGCAACGTGGGCGCCACCTACACCATCGAGCTGACGCCCGAGGCCCAGCAGGTGTGCAACAGCAGCCCCAGCTTCAACAACTTCCCGCCCATCGTCATCTGCGCCGGCGAAGACATCGACTTCGACTTTTCGGCCACCGACCCCGACGGCGACCAGCTGGTGTACGAGTTCTGTGCGCCCTTCAAGGGGGGTGGCCCCAACACCGGCCAGCCGACCATCCCCACGGGCGTAGCACCCGACCCCGACCTGCCGCCACCCTACATCCCCGTCAACTTCATCTCGCCGCCCTACAGCCCGCTCAACCCCATGGGGGGCGACCCGCAGGTGACCATCGACCCGGCCACCGGCCTGATTACGGGCGTGCCGACCACGCTCGGACAGTTCGTGGTGGGCGTCTGCGTGTCGGAATATCGCAACGGACAGCTGCTGAGCGTGCTGCGGCGCGACTTCCAGTTCAACGTCACCACCTGCGACCCCACCGTCGTGGCCGACATCGCCGAGGATACCACCGTGGTCAAACAGGGCCGTACCTTCAACGTGGTCAATGCCTGCGGCACCACCCAGGTGACCATCGACAACTCCAGCTACCAGCAGCAATACATCGAAAACGCCTACTGGGAATTCTTCATCGATGGCGCCTGGCAGACGATCAACCAGTGGGATGCCACCGTGACGCTGCCCGGCGTCGGGTCCTACGACGGCCAGCTCATCCTCAACCCCAACACCGACTGTGGCGACACGGCCTTCGTGCAGATCAACGTCTTTCCCGCCATCGAGGCCGATTTCGACTACGACTACGACACCTGCGTGGCGGGCCCCGTGCAGTTTACCGACCTGTCCACCTCGGGGGCAGGCCCCGGCTCGATCGTGCAGTGGCAGTGGGATTTTGGCGAGGGGGGCACCGCGGCCGTCCAAAACCCTTCCTACACCTATCCCGAGCCGGGCTACCACGACGTCAGCCTCACCGTAACCGACACCAACAGCTGCAGCGCCACCGCCACGCGCACCATCTCCTACTTCCCCGTGCCCAAAACGCTGATCATCTCACCCACCACTTTCAACGGCTGTCAGCCTGCCGAAATCTTTTTCGACAACCTGTCCACACCCATCAACGAGGAGTACGACATCTGGTGGGAGTTTGGCGACGGTGGCACGAGTACCGAGATCAGCCCCACGCACATCTACCAGGACACGGGCATCTTCACCATCTCGCTATCGGTGGTGTCGCCCCTGGGCTGCGAGACCGATACGGTGTTTTACGACTGGATCCGGGTGCGGCCGTCACCCACGGCCGGCTTCAGCTACAACCCGCCGATCGTGTCGCGCTTCGAACCCACGGTCACCTTCACCGACCAGTCGAAGGACGCCGTCAAGTGGCAGTGGTTCTTCCCCGACGGCACGGTCGAAACGCTGCCTAACGTGGTGCACACCTTTCCCGACACGGGCATGCAGCAGGTGGTGCAGGTGGTCACGCACCTGAGCGGCTGTACCGACACGGCGCGCGCGCTCATCGACGTCATTCCCGACATCCGCTACTTCCTGCCCAATGCCTTCTCGCCCAATTACGACGGGGTGAACGACTTTTTCCGGGGTGCCGGCGTGCTCGATGGCGTGCAGGACTTCCACCTGACCATCTGGAACCGGTGGGGTGAGCTGATTTTCGAGAGCTTCGACCCTGACGAGCGCTGGAACGGCCGCAAGCAAAACACCGGCGCCGAAGCGCCACCCGGCATCTACGTGGTGGTGGCCACCATGCGCACGCCCCGCGGCGAACCGCTCGAATATCGCGGGTTCGTCACCCTGGTGCGGTGAGTGTTTGCGACCTGACGATGTTCATCATAGATAGTGCATAGTCCATTGTCTGTCGTCCA
The DNA here is from genome assembly GCA_964401445.1 of uncultured Saprospiraceae bacterium. GTDB lineage: Bacteria > Bacteroidota > Bacteroidia > Chitinophagales > Saprospiraceae > WFYJ01. The sequence continues at coordinate 5,246 of CAYNYN010000273.1, forward strand.
TCGTCGCGAGCGCAGTGAGTCATCTTTTACCACAGAGTTGCACGGAGTACTCCCAGAGGGTCACCGAGTTTGGGGCAATCGGGTGAATCGGTGAAACCCGTCAAATCGGT
>CAYNYN010000274.1:0-3288 GCA_964401445.1 uncultured Saprospiraceae bacterium
TCACACCAACAGGCTTGAAATCAGCTCGCGGCTCGGGCCAAAGGAGAAGTAGTTCAGGTGATGGGCTGCCAGCTCGTGTCGGCGTACCTGTTGCCAGCCGGCTGGCAGCGCTTGGATGGCGTCGAGGCGGACGGCCATGTCGTTGGGCGTGCCGGCGAAGAACAGGCTGCTGCCCAGAGCCGCCAGCTTGTCGCTCAGCGCTGCGGCATCGGGCACATTTTTGCGGAAAGCATCGAAATCGCCGGCTACGACCTGGTAGGGAACGCCCGGGTCGGCGTTGTGGCGCAGGGTGTCGAGCAGGGTGCTGCGCTCTGGATGCATCTGTTCGAGTGTGCGCGTGAGCTGCTTGCTGCGGTTGAGCAGTGCCGCGAGCGTGGCGGCGGCCGGGAAGCCCCAGCCCGAATTGATGGCGAAAGCCAGCAGCCACTGTGCAATGTCGCGCCAGGCCGTCACGCGCGCGATGTCGCTGCCGCCGTTGGGCGTGCCGGCCATGACGAGGCGGCGCACCATCCGGTCCCCGCCGAGGTTTTCGATGAAGTAGCGACTCACCAGGCCACCCATGCTGTGCGCCAGGATGGTCAGCCTGGCCGGTCCTTCGGCCGACACGCCCGCTGCCAGCAGCCGTTCGCGCAGGATGGCTGCCGACTCTTCGATGGGCGTGTGCAGGTTTTCGTAGTCGAAGGTGAGCACCAGGTCGCAGGCCCCCCGGTCGAGCAGTGGGGCGACGGCCTCGGCCATGTGGCCTGTGTCGCCAATGATTCCGTGCACGAGCAGGAGGACGTTTTTGGCGGAAGCCAGTGCCGTTAGCAGGCCGTCCTCGGTGCGGTGCAGGCGGGCGCCGTCGAAGGCGAGGCGGCGCAGGCGATGGGCAGGGCCCAGGCCGGTCACCTTCAAGAAGAACAGCCGGATGGCGCCACCCAGGCTGCGCCCCTCGGCTCGGGGCGGCGGCAAATGGCGCAGGCGGATGCGCGTGTGCTCGCCTTCCTCCACCTCGCCCAGCGGCAACAGGTGCGTGCCGTCCCAGGAGAGGCACAGCAGATGCTCGTCCGGGGTGAGCGGCTGCCGGATTTCGAGCTCGAGCGGACGCTGCACCAGCGCCTCGGCATGCAGGGGCGCTTCGAGCTCCAGCATGAATGAGGGGCCCGCCAGGCTGCGCGTGCTGCCATCGAGGGGCACGAGCTCGGCCCCCTCGCGTCGTGTCAGCTCGTGCAGGAAGGCATCGGCATCGAGGGCGCGTACGGGCGGCAGTGGCAGCAACCGAAGGCTTGCCCGGAAATGGGGATGGGGCAAGATGCGCATCGCGCCGCCGGCTGGCTCGAAGGGCCGTGTGCCGGCCACGGGGCGGGTGCGCCGCTGCCGGATGCGCAACAGGCGGGTCGTCCAGTCGAATCCCGCCGATTCCTCGGGTGGCGCGAAGCCGCCAATGACGCGGGCCCCGCCCACCGCTTTGCTCGGGCCGGCCATACGTTTGTAGGTGACCGTCTCGCCCACGGGCAGGTGTGGCTGGGCCATCTCGAAATCGTCGAGGCGGTGGGTCGATGCCACCAGCTTGAACAGGTCGAGCGCATGGTCGGCACCACGGGGCAGGCGCAGCGTGTCGGAAAGGAAGGTGCGCGTCTGGCCGCCGTCGAGCCACATGTGGTCGCCCACGCGGAAGATGCCGAACCAGGGCGAGAGGTACCACACCGCCACGTGGAGGGGCAGCGTGCCGCGATTGGCCACCTGCAGCTCGAAGGGCGTTTCCGGCTCGCCCTCTTCGCTCAGGTCGATGCACACGTCGTCGCCCGTGAAGGTGCCCCGGGCGGTCCGGAGCGTCCATTCGATGGCGTCGTGGGGCAGGCGGCTGCCGGCATTGTCCAGCTCGAGCAGGCGGTGGTATTTGCCCACGGCCTCGAGGTATTGGAAGGCGTCTTCGAAGATGCGCGCGTCGTCGTCGCCGAGCAGCGTGCGCAGGACGAGCCCGTCGGCGCGGCGCCGCACCACCAGCCTTTGGGCCGTCAGCTCCAGTGCGATGGCGGCCGCATCGGCGCTGGACGTCCACTCGAAATGGACGGGCTGCCACCGGTCGGCGGCCTGCTCGAAGCGGCTGCAGCCGGCCTCGTCGGCATCGAGGAAGACGCCCATGGCCGGGGTGGGGGCCGTCAGCAGGCGGGCTTCCACCTCGCGGCCTTTCCATTCGTCGGGCAGGGCGGGCAGCAGTGTCCGTTCGGCGCCCGTGCGCAGCCCTTCCACCTGCAGCTGGCGTCCGTCGGGACCGCGGATGGCGAAAACAGGGCGGTGGTCGGGAAAGGTGTCGATGCCGTGAATGGCGCCGGCGCCGGCCCACCAGTGGCCTTCGTCGAACCAGACGGTCACCCTGCGCGCCTCGTGCGCGGTTTTTCCCGTAAGGGCACTGACCCAGGGATTGCACAGCCCCGAGGTGTCGAGTTGCGGGTGCTGGTCGGTGGTCAGGCCCATCATGAGCTGGCGCGTGCGCTGGTAGAGGGCGGCGTAGCTGGCATCGGGGCCGAGCTGTTTCCAGGCTTGCAGCAGGTGGGTCGAGAAGTGGCCGCGGTCGGTGGTCAGCTCAAAGGCCTTCTCGCGGCGTCGGCAGGCTGCCAGCAGGACGTGTCTGCCTTCCGGCAAACGCAGCCCCTCGCCCCCGGGAAAGGTGCGCGCAAACCAGCCGTCGAGGAAGGTGTCCCAGGGGCGCGGCTCCTGTCGGGAATACGTTTGCCGGATGGCGCCCAGCCGCAGCTCGGCGGCTGTGTCGCGCGTGCCCGAGCCCGAGTGGCAGCAGTCGAGGATGGCCACCACGTGGGCGCCATTTGCCGAAAGGCGGGCCAGCAAAACGGCCAGCTCCTTGTCGCTCAGGTCATAGCCCGTCGGCGTGCGGCTGTCGTAGCACACCAGGCTCTCGTGAAAGCCATCGGGCACCAGCGCCTCGAACGGGGCCGCCGTGCGCTCGCGCGCGCCATGACCCGTGTAGAAAAACAGTACGGTATCGTCCTTGCCCGCCTGCAGCAGGTGGCTTTCGCCAAATGCCTCGATGACGCGAGCCCGCGTGGCGGCCTCGTTGGTCAGCACCAGCGGCAGGTAGTCGTCGAATCGGGTGGTGTAGTGCTGCCGGACGAAGGCATGCATGGCCTCGACGTCGGCCAGGCAGCCCCGCAGCGGAGCCACGCCTGACTCGGGATGGTACTGATTGATGCCGACGTACAGGGCATAGAGGCGGGCCATGGCTCGAGGTTGGGGTGGTGGGGCGAATCAGGGAATGCGTCCCCTGGGAAAAATGGTTGAGGGTAGATT
>CAYNYN010000274.1:3388-5350 GCA_964401445.1 uncultured Saprospiraceae bacterium
CCCGTCAATTGCTCACGGAATTTCAGTATGTGCGGGAGGAGCTGGTCGGGGCGGTTGGCGAAGCGGTAATGCACTTTGTTGAGCAGGCCGTTGAGCATGTGGGAGTCCTTGATGTCGAGGCCCAGGTCCTGCATGATGCAAAACCCCAGGAACAGATCCCGCTCCAGCAGGCAAAAGGCCAGCACCCAGGCGTTGTAGCGCTCGTCGTAGTAGGCCAGCAGCCGCCGCATGGGATGCGTGCCCGGCCACACTTCGAGCATGACGGGCTGCTCGAGGTAGTGGTTCGAGTGCAGCCCGAAGAGGTTGCCTTCGAAGAAGGGGTTGTACAGCAGCTGGCTCGGGATGTCTTTCTCGCCCAACAGGGCCTGCAGCTGATGCAGGCGCTCCAGCGTGACCTGCAAGGGATCGTATTCGGGCCCGAACTGCTCCCAGGGCCGCCACACGCCCGTGCGGAAATCGTAGAACTCGATCTGGCCGGTGCGCAGCTTGTAGTCGAAGCGGGGGTTGCCGGGGATGACGTAGCCGGGGTACAGCCACGAAAAGCCGTGCTCGATGCCGTAGGCCAGCTCGAGCAGCAAGGTGTAGTAGCCCAGGCTGTAGCGCTTGTAGTCGGGGTCGTAGATGGCCACGATGCTGGCCAGGCTCGTCTCGCCCAGGTGGAAGCAGCTGTAGGCCACCATGCGGTCCTCATCGTACACCCGGCATTCCATGGTGTTGAAGATGTTGCGGTCGCGCTCGTCGAGCAGGTACATGCTCAGCGAGAGCGACAGCCGACCGTTGAAGTCGCGGGCATAGCGGTTGAAGAGCAGCTCGTGCTCGGTGGTCAGCTCGAAGGGCCGGTACTCCACGCGGAAGCGCTTGCCGTTGCGGCGCATCAGCCGCCGGTTGCTGCCCCTGAAGGCGTAGTCGCGCAGACGCGTGCGCGTCCAGATGGTTGAGTACAGCCGCGCGTCGAAGAAGTTGAACTTGCAGGTGTACATGGCCTGGCCCATGGGGTGCCAGCCGGTGGCCAGGTATTTGTCCAACGTTTCTGGTGCGATGGTTGTGGGGTAATGTTTTTGGGTGAACATTCGTTTTCATGCTTTGCCGCGATACCCGCCTGCCAGTGATGTGTCAAGTTACTATATTTCGGTCGAATAAAGATAGCTAAAAGAAAATTTGATGCCAGATGAAATACCGCATGCTTATACTATTGGTCGCCCTGTTTACCCTTTCGCTCAGCGCCCAGGAGCGTAGCAGCCTGCCCGAGCCCTTTACCGAGGCTTCGGTGCAAAAGCATCGCGACATGCTCCAGCGCTTCGATCGGCTGCAATACCGCTTCGAGCAGGCGTTTGCCCGGGGCGACGACCAGAGCATCCAGGCCACCAAGCCGCTCATCCTGAAGCTGGTTGACCAATGGCTTGCCGAAACGGCGCGGATGCGGCCCATCCTCGAGCGTCGCATCAACGAGGTGGACGGCCGGGCCGATGCGGCCGAAAAGAAAGCGCGCCTCCAACAACTTGCCAGCCTCGATCTGCAAACCAACCGGCTGAAGCAGCTGCGCAAGGGATTCGCTGCCTGGGACTATTCCACGCGGCCGCAGCACGCTGCCCGCTCGAAGGCCAACCTCGTGTACCTGCGCGAGATGGCAGAGACGTGCGACAAGATCGTGGCGCTCGAAACACGCGTGACGGGATCGATGCAGGGAAGCGCGCGTTCGGAAAGCGGTGCGCGCGAATTACGGGGCCAATGACCGGACAATCGATGTTGGACGATCTGTAGAACCGAGTACTGATGGTTGAGACTCGCTTCGCTCGGTGTTGATACGCCGCTGTCGCGGCGATGTTGAGACGCAGCCTTTCGGCTGCGATGTTGAGATGTCCAATTCGCAAAAGTCGGAACGCCTGTGCGGTTGCAACATACAAGGATCTGATGGTTGAGACTTCCCGATGCTCGGAGCCTGTCCCGGCTTGCCGGGAACAG
>CAYNYN010000275.1:0-5334 GCA_964401445.1 uncultured Saprospiraceae bacterium
AAGCCCCGACACCGGTCGATGTCGGGGCTTGCACTTTTCAGGCCTTCGCCCGTGGCGAATCAAAACTTGAAGCCGAACGTCAGCACGAACTCCTGGTTGCGCACGTCATTTTGCACCAGCGAGCGTGGCGCCACCGAGGTCTGATAGGGACGATACCCTTCCGAAAAGGCCGTAGCGCGCCATGCCAGGTCGACGAATACACCGCGCTCGCGGATGCCTGCGCCCAGGCTGTAGCCGAGGGTGAAGGCGTCGTCGTCCACATAGGGCGAGGTGGCCAGGCTGAGGCCTCCGCGCAGGCGGAAGATGTCGGCGGCCCATTCGGCACCAGCCCGGAAGTTGACGGCCGAAGTGTACTGTTCGAAAATCTGATCGTTCAGTTGCTCTTCGTACTGCACGTCGTCGGGGTTGCTCGTGCGGTTGAACTCGAACACCGCCGTAGAATAGTCGACCCACTCCACAGCGGCGCTGACAAAGCCCGTTTTGTCGAACAGGTAGCCGGCGCTCAGCGAGGCCCGCATGGGCGTGCGCAGGCGATATTCGAAAAAGCCGTCGGGCGACTCGCTCTCGAAGCTGTTGGGCCCGCCAAGGGTGAAGTCGTAGGCCATGCGCGTCTTGTACGAGTCTTCGAGCGCAAAGAGGGTGGGCGTCTGGAAGGCAAAGCCAAAGCGCGCTGCCTGCGACGCGCGGTAGATCAGCCCCAGCCGCAGGTTGATGCCCGTGCCCCGCGTCGTCAGCCGCTCCTCGAATTCGAAGCGGTCGAAGGTCGGGATCTCGTCCGCGGCATCTTCCTCTTCGTACAGTTTGGTCTCGGTGTAGAAGACGAAGGGCACGCCCACCGTCGCCCCGATCAGCAGCTTTTCGTCGTAGTTGCCCGCAAACGAGAAAAACATCTCGCTCATGCCGCCGCCGGTGGTCACCTGCTGGCGCTTGGGCACCAGCGTGCCTGCCGGAACGTCATTGACGTAGGTGGTCTGGTCATTGGGGTCGGGATTGAAAATGGCGCCTACGTCATAGGCCAGGCCTGCCTCGAAGCCGTCGAGCCGGTCGGGCGGCAGCCCGTCGGCCAGCTCCACGAAGCGATCCGTGTACGATCCCTCGGAGCGCCCCTCGTAGTAGAAGCGCTGGCGGTAATTGCCGCGCCGCACCACCCCAATGCCGAAGTTGACCGTCTTCCAACGCGAAGCGTAGGGCCGCGACGCAAACACGAAGCCCGCCTGCTCGAATCCGAAATGCGTGCGTTGCCGCTCGTACACGGCATTGTCGGGGCCTTCGAGCTGCGAAGAAGTGTTGGAGATGAACAAGGAAGGCGAGAAGGTAAACTCACTGCGCCGGAAAGCGGCCAGGCCCGCAGGGTTGAGCGTCATGGCGCCAAAATCGGCACCCAGCGCCTCGAGCGAGCCACTCACGCCCAGCGTGCGGGCGCTGCCGCCTATGTCGAGCGTCGAATAGCGCAGGGCATCGGTGGCCGTCTGGCTCCATCCGGCCAGGCTCGCCAGCATCAGACACGGTATCCAGAGCGATTTCCACATTTTCATATTCATAAGTTCACAGATTTGAGACATGAGCCTACTGTAAAAAGTCGATGGACGATGGACGATAGACGATGGACAAACAAGCTTCCTTTGCAAAGGGGTGATAATCAACTTTAAACACTAAACTTTTAACTTTAAACTAAAACCCTACACCCTCAACCACTTTTTGCAGGGGACTCAGACATTCGACCATGGCCTCACAGCGAAGGCCTGTTCCTGTACGCACCTTTGCGACGATGGCAGCAAAGAAAAGTTTACCGGACCACTCTGCCCATTTTCCTTGCTGCTTTCGCAAAAGCAGAAAAAAAGCGGGCGAACGCGTTGCGACGAATCCACCCGCTTTGCAAAACAACGTATCAATAACCTGACTGTCTGGCAATTTCTTCAGAGGCTTTTCGCCAAAGGACACACAACCCCTTTCCTGCGCGCGGGGAGCAGGCTGTATGCACACTTTATTCACTCACTTCAATTCAGATGCTAAAAAGCTCGCTGCCAACCTGGCTCAGTGGCCTCGTCCACGCGGCGAGTGGCTGCGCGAGCTGCCACTGCCCGATCGGCTCGACCCACTGCTGCGGTAGCTGCCGCTCGAACGCGAGGGGCTCGAGCTGCGCGTGTTGAAACGGGGCGAGCTGCTGCGCGAAGGACTGTTAAAATTGCTGCGCGAGCGCGTGCTGCCCGAGTTGTAGTTGCCTCGCGAGCGCGTCGAGGGGCTGTAGTTGCCCCGCGAGCGGCTCTGGTTGCCACGCTTGGGCGAGGTGGCGGGTGAGGTGCGGCGCGAGCGCGTGTTGGGCGAAGTAGCCGGTGCACTGCGGCGCGAGCGCGTGGCCGGCTCGTAGGCAGGGGGCGTGGTCGTCCGGCGTTCCCGTGCAGGGCTCGTCCGCGTTTCGCGGCGCGTGCGGCGCGTATCGACGGCGGGGGTGCGGTCGTCGTCGGGCTGTACGGTGCCGCGCGTGCGGCGGCTGGGCTCGTCATTGCCGGGCTGCACGCCCTGGCGCGTGGTGGCAGGCGCCTGCACGTCGCCGGGCTGCTTGCGTACGGTGGGCGTGGTGCCCCCGCTATTGCCGGGCTGCAGCGTTTCGCGCGTCTGCGACACGCGCGGCGTGGCATCCACGGGCGGCTCGTTGCCCGTGCCATTGGTGAAGTCGCGGACGGGCGTGCGCGGCGTCTTGGTCATGCCCGTACGGCGGGCGCCGTAGTAGGTGTTGTTGCCGTTGGCGTTGTGGTCGTTGTACCACCAGCCACCGCCATTGTTGCCATACCAGCCGCCGCCGGTCCAGTACGGATCGTAATAGTTGTAGCCGTACACGCCGCCGTAGTAGTAGTTGTTGATGAAGACGTTGTTGCCATACCAGCCACCGGCATAGCCCCAGGGGCTGTACCAGTTGTTCCAGCGGTTCCACCGACGCCAGCTGCGCCAGCGCCAGTAGTCGTAATCGTTGTAGATGTAGATGCTCACACCCGGACGGAAGAACGGATCGTAGAACCACGCATCCACGTAGCACGGATCGTAGAAATCGAATCCGTAGAAGGGGCGATGGAAGCGACGGATGCGCGAGGTGTAGTAGTACTCGTAGTAGTATTCGTCTTCATCATCGTCGTAACGATGCTCGGCGTAGTACTCTTCGTCGTATTTCTGGTCGTCGTCGTAGCGTGTGCGCTGATCGGTCGCCTTGTCCTGCTTGAAACGGTCGCCATAGACGATGGCTTCGTCGGTAGCGGGGTTGTAGTAAAGGTCGTCCCACTGGGCCTGCGCCCGAGGCATGGCGACTGCTACCGCAGCCATCAGCAGGATCGTTATGTAGCGAAGCGTTTTCATCTTCCGACAGTTTTCTGGTGAACAATCTGACCTTCAAAGTCGCAGCTCGAAATTATTACTTTTGTGCCGCTTTTTGCGTTAAGGCCGGGCAAACGCCCCGAATGCGGGTGTTAAAAATTTTCATTCCGGGCCTTAACATTTGGCATTTCGGGATGAGCAAATGTTAAAATCAGCCCGTTTGCCTTTCATTTTCAGTCCATAAGAAATACAGTTAATAACGGCGTTTTGTTGCGGCGGGTCCCATTTGCCGAAAGGCAGAAAAGGTCTGTCCGCACCTTTCAAAAAGAAACCAACGAACATGGCCAAGGAGATCACACCTCGTCACGAGGACTACTCGCAGTGGTATATCGACATCGTGAAAAAGGCCCAGCTGGCCGAAAACTCGGCGGTGCGCGGCTGCATGGTCATCAAGCCTTACGGCTATGCGCTCTGGGAAAACATGCAGGCCCAGCTGGACCGCATGTTCAAGGACACGGGACACAAGAACGCGTATTTCCCGCTCTTCATCCCGAAGAGCTTCCTGAGCAAGGAGGCCGAGCACGTCGAAGGCTTTGCCAAGGAGTGCGCCGTGGTGACCCACCACCGCCTCATGAACGACCCCAACGGCAAGGGCGTGGTGGTCGACCCCGAGGCGAAGCTGGAGGAGGAACTCATCGTGCGCCCCACGTCCGAGACCATCATCTGGAACACCTATCGCGACTGGATCCAGTCGTACCGCGATCTGCCGCTGCTCATCAACCAGTGGGCCAACGTGGTGCGCTGGGAGATGCGTACGCGCCTGTTTCTGCGCACGGCCGAGTTTCTGTGGCAGGAGGGGCATACGGCCCACGCCACGCGCGAAGAGGCCATCGAGGAGGCGCGCCTGATGCAGCGCGTCTATGCCCAATTTGCCGAAGAGTGGATGGCCATGCCCGTGCTGCAGGGCGTCAAGACCGCCAACGAGCGCTTTGCCGGCGCCGAAGAGACCTACACCATCGAGGCGCTCATGCAGGATGGCAAGGCCCTGCAGGCCGGCACCTCCCACTTCCTCGGGCAGAATTTTGCGAAAGCATTCGACGTCAAGTTCCTCAATGAGCAGAACGAAGAGGAATACGTGTGGGCCACCTCGTGGGGCGTGTCCACGCGCCTCATTGGCGGCCTGGTCATGACGCACAGCGACGACAACGGCCTGGTGCTGCCACCGAAGCTCGCCCCCGTAAAGGTGGTCATCGTGCCCATACCCAAGCCGCGCCCCGAGATCGACGAAGTGGCCGACAAGCTCATGCGTGCCCTCAAAGACCGCGGCCTGACGGTGGAATACGACACCGACATGAAGAAGCGCCCGGGCTTCAAGTTTGCCGAGCACGAGCTGCGCGGCATCCCCGTGCGCCTGGCCATCGGCATGCGCGACCTGGAAAAGAACCAGGTGGAGGTGGCTCGCCGCGATACCGGCGAAAAGACCTTCGTGCCCATCGACGGCGTGGCCGACCATGTGGTGCAACTGCTTGACGACATCCAGCGCAACCTCTTCCAGCGCGCGCTGCAGTTCCGCGAGGAGCACACCACGCGCGTGGACACCTTCGACGAGTTCAAGGAAGTGCTGGAAACCAAAGGCGGCTTCGTGCTGGCCCACTGGGACGGCACCACCGAAACGGAACTCAAAATCAAGGAGCTCACGAAGGCCACCATCCGCTGCATCCCCAACGACGTGGAAGCGGAGCCGGGCAAGTGCATCCTCACGGGCAAGCCGTCGAAGTACCGCGTGGTGTTTGCGAAAGCATACTGATCCGTTTGCATACGGCACACGCGCACATCCCCCCTTCGGTTCCGCACCGGAGGGGGGATTTTTTTTGCGCCGGTGGATGAGGATTATAGCACCGGTGAATGATAATGATGAATGTCGCGTAAAGAGGATTTGAAGATTCGAGGAATCGCCGGTTGAGACTCGCTGGGCTCGATGTTGATACGCCGCTAACGCGGCGATGTTGAGACTCGGCCCTTTGGGCC
>CAYNYN010000276.1:0-5333 GCA_964401445.1 uncultured Saprospiraceae bacterium
AGCAGTCGGCACACACCCTTTCGGAAATCGTGGACATCTTGCGGTCCGTCAGCTAAACAGACCGCCCATGGAAGCCACCGTGCCCACACCCCGCTACCGTTCGCTCGCTGCCGTCCGCCAGGCGCTGGCGGCGGGCGAGCTGACCGTCGAGGCGCTGGTGCGGCATTACCTGGCCCGCATCGAAGCCGACAATGCGCGGCTCAACGTCTTCATCGAGGTGTTTGCCGACGAGGCACTCGAACGGGCCCGCGCGCTCGATGCCCGCATCGGGGCTGAGGGGCTGGCCGCCGTGGGCCGGCTGGCCGGCATGGTGGTGGGCATCAAGGACGTGCTCTGCCTCAAAGATCACCAGGTGACGGGCGCCTCGCGCATCCTCGAGGGCTTCCACTCGCTGTTCACGGCTACGGCCCTGGAGCGCCTGCTGGCCGAAGACGCCATCATCATCGGGCGCGTCAACTGCGACGAGTTTGCCATGGGCTCCAGCACCGAACACTCGCACTACGGCCCCACGCGCAACGCAGCCGATCCCGAACGCGTGCCGGGCGGCTCGTCGGGCGGCAGTGCCGTGGCCGTGCAGGCCGACATGTGTCTGGCCAGCATCGGCTCCGACACGGGCGGCTCGGTGCGCCAGCCTGCCGCCTTCTGCGGAGTGGTGGGCCTCAAACCCACCTACGGCCGCATCTCGCGCCATGGCCTGCTGGCCTATGCGTCCAGCTTCGACCAGATCGGCACGCTGACCCATTCGGTGCACGACGCCGCCCTGCTGCTCGAGGTGATGGCCGGCCCCGATGCCTTCGATGCCACCTGCAGCCCGCAGCCCGTGCCGTCGTTTGGCGAAAGCCTGAAGGAAAAAGCCGGGCCGGCACGCATCGCCTGGTTTCCCGAGGCGCTCGACCACCCGGGGCTCGATGCGCGCATTCGCCAACGGACACTCGAATATTTCGAGCGCTTGCGCCAGCAGGGGCACCAGCTCGAGCCCGTCGCTTTCGAGCTGCTCGACTACGTGGTGCCGGCCTATTACGTCCTCACCACGGCCGAGGCCTCGAGCAACCTGTCGCGCTACGACGGCGTCCGCTACGGCTGGCGCCATCCCGAGGCGCGCACGGTGGAGGAGGTCTACACCCTGACGCGCACCGAGGGCTTCGGTGCCGAGGTGAAACGCCGCATCATGCTGGGCGCCTTCGTGCTCAGCGCCGGCTACTACGACGCCTACTACGGCCGCGCACAGAAGGTGCGCCGCCTCATCGTCGAGCGCATGCAGGCCCTGTTCCGCGCGTTCGACTTCGTGGCCATGCCCGCCTCGCCCGTGCTGCCGTGGCGCCTCGGCGAGCTGCAGGACGACCCCGTAAGCATGTACCTGGCCGACATCTACACCGTCACGGCCAACCTGGCGGGCCTGCCTGCCATCGCCCTGCCCATGGGCCAGGTGGAAGGCCTGCCCGTAGGCATCCAGTTCATGGCCGCCCCCTTCCGGGAAATGGAGCTGCTGCGCTTCGCCGCCAGCGTGGAAGAGGGTAAGGCGTGGGCATGACTTATCGCCTCGCCCAAAGCCTGCCCCCGATACTCGGGGCAGCCCCAACCATCGCGATGAGCGGCGCATCCACAGCGACCTGTTCCGGCCTGTCGGAAGTCTCGACCATCGAATATCTTTGCGAAAAATTTCACCCGATGAGACGCATGATCCTTCTGTGCTGGCTTGTGGCCACGTTTTTCCCCGTCCAAATTTTGCTTTCGCAAAATGCGCCCATCGACACCTGGAAGGTCGAGGCCACCGACATCGATCCGAACCACTATTTCGGCGTCACCGTGGCCAACGGCATGGTGGGGCTGGTGTCGTCGCCCGAGCCGATGAAGGTCAGGGACGTGGTGCTCAACGGCGTGTGGGACACCTACCAGCGCGGCCGCGTGTCGAACATCCTCAAGGTGTTCAACCACATGAACCTCAACCTCGACGTGGACGGCCGCCGCATTTCGCGACGCGATATTTCCGACTACCGCCAGGTGCTCGACATGCGGCAGGCGGCGCTGACCACCACCTTCGCGGTGGGCGACAAGGCGCGCGTGCGGCACACGATGATGGCCCTGCGTCACCTGCCCTATACGGCCATGGTCATCGTCGAAGTGGAGGCCTTGCAGGATATCGAGATCACGCCCGCCAGCGTCATCGAGGCGCCCGCCCATCTGTTCGACGTGCGCAACTACTACGCCGAGATCGACCGGCCTCATGCGCTCATCCCGCTGCTCACCTCGGTGGCGAAGAGCCCGTCGGGCCGATACACGGTGGCGGCGTCCACCAGCTTCATTTTTCCGGAGGGGCATGGCCACGAGCCCGACATCATCCACGAGGACTGGGACTACGACATGCACCTGGCCAAGTTTCGCAAGCAGCTGAAGGCCGGCCAGACGTACCGCTTTGCCGTGGTGGGCAGCGTGGTCAGCTCGGCGCACTATGCCGACCCGCACAACGAGGCCGAGCGCCTGACCATCTTCGCGCGCCTCGAAGGCATCGAGCGGCTGCTCACACGCCACCGGCAGGCATGGGACGCCCTGTGGAGCCGCGACATCGTCATCGAGGGCGACCCGCAGAGCCAGCGCGACGTGCGCTTCGCTCTGTACCATCTCTACTCGTTTGCGCGCGAGGGCACGGCCCTGAGCCTGTCGCCCATGGGCCTGTCGGGGCTGGGCTACAACGGCCACGTGTTCTGGGACACCGAGCTGTGGATGTACCCGCCGCTGCTGGTGCTGCATCCCGAGATCGCGCGCTCGCTGCTCGAGTACCGCTTCCAGCGGCTCGACGCGGCCAGGGCCAATGCCTTTGCCCACGGCTTCCGCGGGGCCATGTTCCCCTGGGAGTCGGCGGCCGACGGCAGTGAAGACACGCCCGTGTGGGCCCTGACGGGGCCGTTCCAGCACCACATCACGGGCTGCGTGGGCTGGGCCTTCTGGAAATACTACGAGGTGACGCACGACAAGGAATGGCTGCGCACGCGTGGCTGGCCCGTGCTCAAGGAGGTGGCCGACTTCTGGGCCAGCAGGGTAGAGCGGAAGGGCCCCGGCCGCTACGAGATCAACAACGTCATCGGCGCCAACGAGTGGCAGGAAAACATCGACAACAACGCTTTCACCAACGGCATGGCCATCACCACGCTGCGTTATGCCGCGCGGGCGGCGCGCGAGCTGGGCCTCGAGCCCGACCCCGATTGGGAGCACGTGGCCGACAACATCCCGATCCTGAAGTTCCCCGACGGCACCACGCGCGAGAACGCCACCTACGACGGCGTGCCCATCAAGCAGGCCGACGTCAACCTGCTGGCCTATCCGCTCGAGATCGTGACCCGCCGCGAAGACATCCTGCGCGACCTGCACTACTACGAGCCGCGCCTGTCGCCCGAAGGGCCGGCCATGGGGCCCGCCATCCTGAGCGTGCTGTATGCGCGGCTGGGCCAGGCCGACAAGGCGTGGGAGCTGTTCGTCAGGAGCTACAAGCCCAACGAGGTGCCCCCCTTCGGCGTGCTGGCCGAGACGGCCGGCGGCACCAATCCCTACTTCGCCACGGGCGCAGGCGGCATGTTGCAGGCGGTGCTCTTCGGCTTCGGCGGCCTCCACATCACGGATGAGGGCATCGTGCAGCTACCGTCGGTGCTGCCGCCACACTGGAAGCGGCTCGTCATCACGGGCACGGGCACCGATGGCAAGCGCTTCGAGAAGGTGAACGATCGCTGAAGGGCGCAGTCGCGCCCCATGGGCCTCGGCGGGTTGGATGGGAAAGGCCTGGCGCCATTGCGCGCACGAGCAGGGGATGATTCGGTGAGATAGTCGAAGTGGTCCATCGTCCAGCCCATACACCAAGCCAGTGATTTTTTCTTTTTTTGCATCAGCATGGAAACCGACTCGGACAGGAAGCGCAAGACGAAAACCGGCGTGCACCCCGTGATGGTGGGCATTTACTACGTCCTGAAGTTCATCGTCAGGGTGTCGTTGCGCGCCTTTTATTCGGCCATCGAGATCGTGGATCGCGAGCGGCTCGATTTCGACAATCCGTGCATCGTGGTGTCGAACCACCCCAGCACGCTGATGGATCCGCTCAACACGGCCGCGCACGTACGCCGCAAGATCGTGTTCTTTTTGGCGAAAGCCAGCCTGTTCAATACGCCCTTCCGCAACTGGTTCTTCAACACCTTTTTCTGCATCCCCGTCGAGCGGTATCAGGACACCAACGGCCGCCCGCCGCACAACCAGGAAGCGTTTTTGCGCAGCTCGGACCACCTGCTGGGCGGCGGCTGCCTCTACATCGCGCCCGAAGGCACCTCGTGGCCCGAGCGGCGCCTCTATCCCGTCAAGACGGGCACGGCCCGCATCGCCTTCCAGACGATGCAGCGCTCGGGCTGGCGCCTGCCCCTGACCATCTTGCCCGTAGGGCTCAACTATTCCGACCCGCGCCAGGGGCGCGCCACGCTGGTGCTGCACGTGGGCAAGCCCATCGTGGTCAGGGAGTTCCGCGAGGAGTACGAGGCCGACCCCTACGAGGCCGTGCACGAGCTGACCGACAAGATCCGGCAGCGCCTCTCGAGCCTCATCCTCGACACGGCCGACGACGACGAGGATCTGCTGCTGCGCCGGCTCGAGATCCTGCACCAGAACGAGCATCAGCCCTCGCCGGCGGGCCACCACTTCTGGGCCCAGGCCATGCTCGACGAGCTGCGCGCGCTGGCCAAAAACGATCCCGACACCTTCGACGAGCTCAGGCAGAAGGTGGCCCACTACTTCCACCTGCTGGCCGAGCACGGCCTGTGGGACATCGGCGTGCGCCTGCGCCGCCGACGCAAGCGCGACCTGGCATACGTGCTGGCCGGCGCGCCGCTGTGGCTCTTCGGCAAGATCAACAACTTCTTCCCCGCCCGTTTGCCGGGCTGGGTCAATGCCCGCTTCAACCGCGATCCGGCCTACGACAGCACCTACAAATACCTCACGGGGCTGGTGGCCTTCCCGCTTTTCTATGGGCTGCAGACCTGGCTGGTGCACTGGCTGTTCCACTATCCCATGGCGACCATCCTCTATCTGGCCTCGCTCTGGCCGTCGGCCGTGTACATGTGGAACTGGGAAAAGCGCTTCGGGATGCTGAAGCATGCCCACCGCTTCCGCAAATTGTGGAAACGCGACCACGACACCGCCGTCACGCTGCTCGAGCTGCGGCAGGAGCTGCTCGACCTCATCGAGGAGATGGGGCTGGGTTGAGTCGTTGAGCCGCTGTGGGCATTATAGCACCGGCGGATGATGATGAATATCTCGTCACGAGGATTTGAAGATTCGAAAAATTGCCGTTGAGACTCGCT
>CAYNYN010000277.1:0-2463 GCA_964401445.1 uncultured Saprospiraceae bacterium
ACACGCAACTGTGCGTTGTGTGTATTTACTTGGATTACGGCCTTAAAGGTTCGTGATGTGAGATCTCAGAATGGTGGTTCCCAGGGGGATAGTAAAAGTGGATGGCGAGACTTCTTGCCCTAAAGGTAAGGGCAATTGCGTGAATTTCCATGACCCTGGCCACGGGGCGCGGGCAAAGATATACTCGTTACGATGTGGTTTGGGCAAATGCCCCCGGTTTTCAAAACCGCAGCTTTCAGGCGCAGCATGACGCAGCCAAAACGCAGCTTTTAGCGATGCTCTTTGTAAGTGTAATAGCTATTTGTAAATCAATTCATTATAGTAAAAAGGACTCAATCCTCGGTTCTTCGGTTCTTCAAAACCTCTCTGCAAGTACCCGGAAACACCCGCTCGACCCTCGATGCCGGTTTTTCCCAAACCACTTTGTTTTGGGTATAACTCACTGCTTTTTCACGAACCTGAGCCATTGCGCCGCGTGCGTATCGGTGAGCTGGACCAGCCACAGGCCGGAGGGCAGGTCGGCTACCGGCAACCGGACGCGGGTGGCGCCTGCCGGCCAGACGAGCTGTCGCACCTTTCGTCCGTCGGGGGCGTAGAGGGCGATCTGCCAGCGCACGTGTGCCGTGGCGTCGGGGCGTTGGAGCCATACGGTTTCCGCCGCGGGGTTGGGCCAGAGGGTCACGTTTGCCGAAAGGCGGTGGGCATGCGTGGCCGTGAGGCAGCTGTACTGCGGATCGTAGGCGACGGTCTGCGCGAAGGCGCTCTGGCAGCCCGTGATCGGATCGGTGGCTACGAGCGTGTAGGTGCCGAACTGGGTGACGCACAGGCTGGTGTCGCCCGGTGCCCCTACGGCCTGGCCGTCCTGGTACCACTGCAGGGCGTAGGCATGGAAGGCGGCCGGGTTTTGCAGCACCAACAGGTTGTGGTCGTTGTAGAACAGCGGCAGGGGCGGTGCCGGCATCTGCTCGACCCAGAGCGTGTCGGAGCGCACCTGGCAGCCGTCGGGCGAGGTGTATTGCTGCCAGTAGGCTCCGGCTTCCCAAACCGGCAGGATGGAGTCGGTTTGGGTGGCGAGGATGGTCGAGTCGCGGTACCACTGGATGCCCGCGCCGTACTGCGAGGCGAGGGCGAGCGTGTCGCCCGGGCAGAGCCAGCCGGGGTCGGACAGGGTGAGTACGGGGTTTTGCGGAAGCGGGAAGATGCGCACCGTGTCGGCAGAGGTGATGTGTTGCACGGGATGCACGATCTGGATGGCGGCGTGCAGCGGTTCATTGATCATCAGGCCGTTGCTGTCGCGCGTGAAGAGCACCTCACCGCAGTGCTCGCTGCCGATGAGGTCGTCGTCGCGCACCTCGAGCGTGTAGACGCCCGGCTCGAGCAGCACCTGCGGGCTGAATGCCACCGGCACGCCGGCATTGTCGATCACGTCCGACTCGTACACCAGCGCGCCGCCCGGCCCGTAGAGCCGCACGAACAGGTCGGGTGCGCCATTGAACAGGGGCGGGATGGCGGCATCGGCACAGCCTACCTGCTCGACGGTGACGGCCGAGAGGATGAAGCCCGTGGTGTCGATGGTGGCCTCGTAGCTGACGGGATAGATGCCGGGCTGGGAGTAGGTCTGCGGCGCGGGGTTTTCCTCGGTGCTCGTCTGCCCGTTGCCGAAGTCCCAGGCGTAGGTGATGCCGTCGAGTCCGTTGGAGGGGATGTTGTTGTGGAAGGTGACGGTGGCCTGGCCGCAGGCGCTGGCCGGGCTCATGCTGAAGCCTTCGGTCTGGCTGGTGGCCGGCGCGATGTAGATGGGAAAGGTGAAGCCCGACGACTGGGTGACGATGGACACCTGCGCCACCACCACGACGCTGACGATGTAGAGGCCCGGCTGCAGCGGCGTGCCACACAGACGGGCGCAGCCGTCGGTCTGGCCGTTGCCGGTGTCGAAGACGAGCTGGCTGGCTTCCCACTGCAGGCCCGGCGGCAGGTTGACCACGGCCTGGATGCTGATCTGGTCGATGTCGAGGCCGGGCAGCACGGTCGAGTCCACGGCGGCCACGGGTGTGGTGGTCATGGGCAGCCGGAAGCTCAGGTCGGCCTCGTAGTACTGGCCGGCTTCGCCGTCGGGTGCGGCGCTGATGTAGATGGTGTCGGCCGCGAGCGAATCGGGCAGGCTGATGGCGCAGCCCGGGCAGCCGCTCTGGGCATGGAGGGAGCCGAGCGTCGTCAGGATGGAGAGCAGGAGTACGATTTTCCGCATGTGCTGGAAGGGTTGAATGAGCGAAATCCCGACCACGGAGGCCGGCATACATGCGGATGTTCGGGTGTGGGTGGTTTTTGGCGAAAGCCGAAGATGGGACAAAAATAATGGCAGCGCCAAATGGTTGGGGAATATTTCGGGGGAAATGGCAGGTGCCCGTCATTGCGAAAAAAACGGACGATGGACGATGGACAAAGGAAATTTGCGTCTCGGTT
>CAYNYN010000277.1:2563-5330 GCA_964401445.1 uncultured Saprospiraceae bacterium
GACGGGCAGAGGCACCCAGGGCGCGCGTCGGACTGTGGTGAGAAAGAGGGTGGAGGGCAGCAGGTTGAAAGTGTGGATCAGGCTGACGCCAAACTCGTTGCGGTTTTTGTAGCGCGACCAGCCCAGGTTGACGACCTGGGTGTTGACCATCTCGAGGTGCCAGCGATGGCCCCCACGCGAGCTCAGGGTGGCCGAGCCGCTGAAAAGGAGGGAGCCCACCGGCTCGTTTTCGCTGAAAATCTCATCTCCGGCGCGCACGTACTGCACGCCCAGGGTGACATAGTGGCGTTCGTCGCCCAGCGTGAGCAGGGGCATCACCGACCACGTAAAACTGCCCGCGAGTATGGGCCATACCACGCCCGCACGAGCCTGTACGGCGCCATGCACGCCGGGGGCCAGCGGCTGGGTGTACTTGAGCGTGGCGACGGTACCCACCCAAAAGGAAACGGTGCTGATGCTGCCCGACCATTGGGGGCTGAACTGGTAGCTCACCTCGTTGAAGAAGACCATGGTGTTGCGATAATAGCCGGTGCCGGCAGGCATGGCGCGGGCCGTGGGGTTGAGAAAGTGGCTGGCCGAGGCAGACTGCTGAAAGTCGGTATCCCCTTTCCGCGTGCGTATGGTGCTGACCGTCTGCACGGCCGATGTGGGCAGACAAAGGGTGTCGCCATCGAAGGTCATGCACAGCTCGTCGCTCTTCAGTGCGAAAACCCGACCGCGCAATACCCCCTGGCCGTATTTCAGCTGCACGGAATGCAGGGCGGTGGTGTCGCCGAGCGCCAGGTCGCCCGCGATGCGCTGGGCCGCCGCCGGCAACGAACAAATGGCGCAGAAGAGCAGGAGCAGACGAGCCATATCGCGTTTCGTTTGAGGGTGTGGGGCCGGGCAGCGGCATGGGCGCTCGCCCTGTGCCGCGCGGCATTTCCGCGTAAAATACTATTCTTGCCCATGCCTTGCGGCAAAAACCGCCCTGCCGTCGGCCTGCGGCAAAAACCACAATCCGGAAAACGATCGAGCCATGAGCTACGTCCTCTCGCACAAACCCTTTCGCCTGTTTCTGATCCTGGGTGGCTTTTTCGTGGCCAACGCGCTGGTGGCCGAGTTCATCGGCGGCAAAATCTTCTCGCTCGAGGCGACCCTCGGCTGGGAGCCCCTGCGCTGGAAGCTGCTCGGCGTGGAGGGCACGCTGCAGTTCTCGGCCGGCGTGCTGCTGTGGCCCATCGTCTTCGTCATGACCGACGTGATCAACGAGTACTACGGCCGCAAGGGCGTGCGCCTGCTCACCTTCATGGCGGTGGGGCTGATCAGCTATGCGTTCCTGATGATCTTCGCCGCCATCGGGCTGGCCCCGGCCGACTGGTGGCGCGCGCTGAACAGCCCGCACGGCGTGCCCGACATGCAGCTGGCTTTCGAGAAAGTGTTTGGTCAGGGACTCATCATGATCATCGGTTCGCTGACGGCTTTCCTGCTCAGCCAGCTGCTCGACGTGCTGGTGTTCCACCGCATCAAGCGGGTGACGGGCGAGCGCCTCATCTGGCTGCGCGCCACCGGCTCGACCGTCGTGTCGCAGTTCATCGACAGCTTCGTGGTGCTCTATATCGGCTTCGTGGGCGGCCCCATGCTGGTGGGCAACTTCGAGCCCATGCCGCTCAACGAATTCTTCGCCATCGGTCTGGTCAACTACAGCTACAAGTTTGCCATGGCCATCCTGCTCACGCCGCTCATCTACCTGGCGCATTACCTGATCGACGCGTGGCTGGGCCACGAGCAGGCGGCCCGATTGCGTGCCGAGGCCATGAAGCATTAGATGCGCACGTTCATTCCTGGGCCACCGGCACGCGGCGCGCATTCGGCTTTCGGAGCAGGCCGGGCGGCACGCATCCCTTTACCGTATCGGCCACGGCTTCGAGCAGGCGCTCGCGCGCGTAATAGCGCCAGGTGACCAGGCTGATCTCGCGCACCGGTGCGGGTGGCTTGAAGAACCGGAGGCGCTGTTGCTCTTCCTCGTTCAGGTCGGCGATGGCCAGCTCGGGAAGGATGGTGAGGCCGTGCCCCATGTCCACGATCTTTTTCAGCGTCTCGATGCTGCCGGCGTTGTAGGCCAGGCGCGCCTTTTGGGCATCCGAGCGTTGCAGCTCGCACAGGTTGATGACCTGCATGCGCAGGCAGTGGCCTTCTTCGAGCAGCCACAGCTCGTCGGGCCGGATGTCTTCGGGCAGCACGAAGCGCTTCTCGAGCACCGACTGGTGGGGGGCGGCATATACCACGAACTCCTCGTAGTACAGCGGATGCTCGTCCAGCGCAGCGTCGTGTAGGGGCGTGGCCAGGATGGCGGCGTCGAGCTGGTGGTTCTTCAGGCGCTGCACGATCTCGTCGGTCGTCAGCTCGGTCACGTGCAGGTGCAGGCCCGGGTAACGATCCATGGACCGGGGCAGAAAAACGGGCAGGAGGTACGGCGCTACCGTGGGGATGATGCCCAGCTGGAGGCTGCCTTTCAGCTCGCCCTTCAACTCGGCGCTCAGGTCCTTCAGTCGGCGCGCCTCGCCCACCACGCGTCGCGCCTGCGCAATCAGGGCCTTGCCCTCTTCGGTGGGGATCACGGGTTTCTTGCTGCGGTCGAAGATGCGGATGCCCAGCTCTTCTTCCAGCTTCTGGACCATGGTGCTGAGCGTGGGCTGTGTGACGTGGCATTGTTCGGCTGCTTTCGCAAAATGCCGGTGCTCGTCCACGGCAATGATGTATTCCAGTTGTTGAAGGGTCATGGTTC
>CAYNYN010000278.1:0-5258 GCA_964401445.1 uncultured Saprospiraceae bacterium
CGCTCAACCATATTTTGCAGCAAAATCAAGTGTAAACGCTAAACTCAGAATTTGGATATGAATATCAACCTGGCTGAAATCTTCAAGGAGTTCGGCAACAACAAGAACATCGACCGGCCGACGATGGTCCGCGTGCTGGAAGACGTGTTCCGCACGCTCATCCGCAAGAAGTACGGTTCGGATGAAAACTTCAACGTGATCGTGAACCCGCAGCAGGGCGACCTCGAACTGTGGCGGGTACGCGAAATCGTGCCCGATGGCGAGGTGATGGACGATCGCACCCAGATCTCCATCTCGGAAGCCAAAGCCATCGAAGAAGACTACGAGATCGGAGAGGAGTGCTACGAGCAGTTGCATCTCGAAGACTTCGGTCGTCGGGCCATCCAGGCGGCCCGCCAGACGCTCATCTCCCGCATCATGGAGCTGGAGAAAGACGAGATCTACAAGCGCTACGTCGATCGCGTGGGCGACCTGGTGGTCGGTGAGGTGAGCCAGATCATGAAGCGCGATGTGCTCATCATCGACGATGCCACTGGCCATGAGCTCCTGCTGCCGCGCAGCGAGTGCCTGCGCCGCGACTATTTCCGCAAGGGCGACATGGTGCGCGGGGTGATCAAGAAAGTGGAGATGAAGAACAACACGCCGGTGGTGATCGTATCGCGCACCGACGAGATGTTCCTCGAACGACTCATGGAGCAGGAGGTGCCCGAAATCGAAGATGGCCTCATCGCCATCAAGGCGGTGGTGCGCATCCCCGGCGAACGCGCCAAGGTGGCCGTCGAATCATACGACGACCGCATCGACCCCGTGGGTGCCTGTGTGGGCATGAAGGGCTCGCGCATCCATGGCATCGTGCGGGAGCTGCACAACGAGAACATCGACGTCATCCCCTACACCACCAACGACAAGCTGTTCATCCAGCGGGCCCTTACGCCGGCCAAGGTCAGCTCCATCGAGCTGGACGAGGAGAACCGGCGCGCCTCGGTCTATCTGGAGCCCGATCAGGTGTCGCTGGCTATCGGCAAGGGCGGTACCAACATCAAGCTGGCCAGCCGCCTCACCGGCTACGAGATCGACGTGTACCGCGTACAGGACGAATACGAACTCGACGATGTCGATCTGGACGAATTTTCGGACGAGCTCGAAGGCTGGGTCATCGACCGACTCAAGGCCATTGGCTGCGATACGGCGCGCAACGTGCTGGATCTGAGCAAGGAAGAGCTCATCCGTCGTACCGACCTGGAAGAAGAGACGATTGACGAGGTGCTGCGCGTATTGCGCGAGGAGTTCGAAGAAGAAACCGAATAAGGACGACGCGCCCTGTGCTTCCCGATGGACGGCCTGCATTTTTCGCGGCCGTCCGTCGGGGCGGCAGGGACGCACACGAACGAGTATCTTTTGCAGGACGCGGCATAGGCCGTGTGCTTCCAGCACTTTTTTTACCTATCTTTGCCCGACCGGAGCGAGGCGCTATCCGGCTTCCGGCGAAAAGCGATGCGAACTATTGCATCCTCAGCGCATTGAAATTACTGTAATCCTCTTGTCGGCTGCTGGCTGCACCTCACAGCACCATCTGCGATCCCGAAAAGCAATGCCGACAAGCTTAGCTACGCGAAAGACGACGAAAGAGCTGACTTCCCGAGTAACTGGAATGCAATCAAGAGACAGTAGCCATGTCCGCCCGGAGGGCGCGCATCGGCAAATAAAAAATTGACAGAAAACTTAATGGCGAAAAGGTTAGTAAAAGTAGCAAAGGAACTCAACGTCGGGACCAGCACCATCGTGGAATTCCTCCAGAAGGAAGGGTTTGAGATCGAAAACAAGCCCACCACCAAGATCACGGAGGAAATGGAGGCGAAATTGCTGGCCCAATTCCAGAAGTCGCGTGCCACCAAAGAGCAGGCGGACCAGCTCGTTATTGGTACCCGTCCTTTGACCAAGAAAGCGAGCGAGCCCGAGAAAAAGCCCACCCTCTCGTTTGCTACGCCAGGGGAGCTGACGCTCACGAAAAAGCAGGCAGCACCCGAGCCAACGCCGGAAGAAAAGGCGCCGGCCGCCAAGGCCGAGCCCACCGAAACGGCAGCGCCCGAAAAGCCGCAGGAGCCGGCTGTTGCCGACAAGCCCACCCCCGCCGAAGAGGAAGAGAAGCCCAAGATCGGCCTGAAGGTGCTGGGCAAGATCGACCTGGACAAGGCTGCCAAGCCCAAGAAGAGCAAGAAGAAAAAGGAGGAGGCACCTGCTGCCGAGCCCGAAGCCGAAAAGGCGGCTGCCGAAGAAACGCCGGCCGCCAAGGAAGAGGTGCCTGCTGCCGAAGAACCGGCACAAACGCCTGCAGCGGAAGAGGCTCCTGCCCCCGCTGTGGCCAAAGAAGACAAGCCACAGCCCGCCGAACAAGCTGAAACGACTGAGGCTGCCAGCCCGGCCGCCGACGAGAGCCCCGAGGGTGAGTCGGCACCTTCCGATACCGATGGAGCCGGTGAGGAGGGAGAAATCATCCGTGCCAAAACGCCCGAGCTGCGTGGCCTGAAGATTCTGGGCAAGATCGACGTAGAGGAGAAGAAGCCCAAGAAAAAAGAAGCCAAAAAGGCCAAGCCAGTCGCTTCGTCCGACGACGATGCGCCGGGCAAGCGCCGTCGTCGCCGCAAGCGCAAGCAAGTGACGGCCGAAGGAAACGAAGCACCCAAGGAACGCCGCAAGCGGCGGGGCCGCAAGCGCGGCGAAGAGGCCGAAGTCACGCAGAAAGAGATCGAAGAAAAGATCAAGGAGACGATGGCGCGCCTGTCGGGCGGCGGCAAGAAGAAGCGCCAGCGCCTGCGCCGTGCCCACCGCGAGCGCACCCGCGAAAAGCAGGAGCTGCTCGAAATGGAACAGGCTGCCGATGACAACGTACTCGAAGTAACCGAGTTCGTATCGGTACAGGAGCTGGCCAACCTGCTCGACGTCTCGCCCACGGAGATCATCACCACCTGCCTGAACCTCGGCGTGATCGTCTCGATCAACCAGCGCCTCGATGCCGAGCTGATCGAGCTGGTGGCTTCGGAGTACGGCAAGGAGGTGAAGTTCATCGACGTGGAGGAAGCCGAAGAGGAAGAGGTCGAGGAGGTGGACAACCCCGAAGATCTCGTGCCGCGTGCACCCATCGTCACGGTGATGGGCCACGTCGACCACGGTAAGACCACCCTGCTCGACTACATCCGCAACACCAATGTGGCTGCACGCGAGGCCGGGGGTATCACCCAGCACATCGGTGCCTACGAGGTGGTGGTCGGCGAAGACAACCGACGCATCACCTTCCTCGATACCCCGGGTCACGAGGCCTTTACGGCCATGCGTGCCCGCGGCGCCAAGGTGACCGACGTCGCCATCATCATCATCGCCGCCGACGACAGCATCATGCCGCAGACGCGTGAGGCCATCAGCCACGCGCAGGCCGCCGGCGTACCCATGATCTTTGCCATCAACAAGATCGACAAGCCGGGCGCCAATCCCGAAAAGATCAAGCAGGAGCTGGCGTCGATGAACATCCTGGTCGAAGACTGGGGCGGCGAATACCAGTGCCAGGAAATTTCGGCCAAGACGGGTGTAGGGGTGGCCGAGCTGCTCGAGAAAGTGCTGCTCGTGGCCGACCTGCTCGAGCTCAAGGCCAACCCCAAGCGCAAGGCCGTCGGCACCGTGCTCGAGGCCTCGCTCGAAAAGGGGCGCGGCTACGTGGCCAAGACGCTCATCCAGAACGGCACCCTGCATATCGGCGACCCCATCGTGGCGGGCGAATTCTCGGGCAAGGTGCGCGCCATGTTCGACGAATGGGGCAAGCGCGTGAAAGAAGCAGGGCCGGCCAAGCCCGTGGCCGTCCTCGGCCTCAATGGCGCACCCCAGGCCGGCGAGCGCTTCCGCGTGGTGGACAGCGAGCAGGAAGCCCGCCAGATCGCCGCACGCCGCGCCCAGATCCTGCGCGAGCAGGCCAACCGCGCCCAGAAGCGCATCAGCCTCGACGAGATCGGCCGCCGACTGGCGCTGGGTACCTTCAAGGAGCTCAACATCATCGTCAAGGGCGACGTGGACGGCTCGGTAGAGGCCCTGTCCGACAGCTTGCTCAAGCTCTCGCACGAAACGGTGCAGGTGAACGTCATCCACAAGGCCGTGGGTCAGATCACCGAGTCCGACGTGCTGCTCGCCTCGGCATCCGACGCCATCATCGTCGGCTTCCAGGTGCGTCCCTCGGTGGGCGCCCGCAAGCTGGCCGAGCGCGAAGGCGTACAGATCAAGCTGTACTCGATCATCTACGAGGCCATCGAAGAGATCAAGTCGGCCATCGAAGGTATGCTCGAGCCCAAGCGCGAAGAGCGCATCCTGGGCACCGCCGAAGTGCGGCAGGTCTTCAAGATCAGCAAGGTGGGCACCGTGGCCGGCTGCTTCGTGTCCGACGGCAAGATCATCCGCAACGGCCATGTGCGCGTCATCCGCGACGGCATCGTGATCTACCCGACCAAGGAAGGTCAGCATGGCGAAATTCTGTCGCTCAAGCGCTTCAAGGAAGACGTCAAGGAGGTGCGCAGCGGCATGGAATGCGGTATCTCGATCAAGAACTTCAACGACATCAAGGTCGGCGACGAGATCGAGTGCTACGAAGTGGTAGAAGTGAAGCAGACGCTCTGACGCATGGGCATCCCTTCGCTACGAAGAAACGGGGATCGCAGCCTGGCTGTGGTCCCCGTTTTCGTTGGGCTGAAGTGGAAGGCCCTTTTGCCATTTTTGCGAAAGCAAAATGAGCGTCCCCTGCGAAAAATGGTTTGCGCGTGACAAGGTGGCGCGTTATACGGGGCAGGCAGTGACGACGTCCCTCATAGTTAGTCCATCGTCCATCGTCTATCGTCCATTTCAAATGAAAAAACGAGATCCGATGAAAAAGGCAACCTACCTCATCGTGCTGCTGCTGGCGCTCCTCTCGGCCGCGGTACAGTACAACGATCCCGACCCTTTGCGCTGGATGGCGATATACGGCTACGTGGCCGTGTTGTATGGCCTGGCGCTTGCCGGTCGCTTCCGGCGCGAAGCCGTCTGGGCCGGCATGGCCGTGGCCGGGCTCTGGGCAGCCACCATGGTACCGGGCTTCGTCGAGTGGATCCGCATGGGCATGCCCAGCATCACGGGCCAGATGAAGGCCGAGTCGCCCCACGTGGAGCTGGTGCGCGAGTTTCTGGGTCTGGTGCTCTGCCTGGTGGCCCTGGGCGGGCTGTGGTATGGCGGGCCGGTGCGCG
>CAYNYN010000279.1:0-1582 GCA_964401445.1 uncultured Saprospiraceae bacterium
AAAACCAATCAGCGCCTGCCCCCGAAGATCGGGAACAGGCGCCGGCAATTTCGTACGCCTTGTGAAAGGGCGTCTATCGTCTATCGGCCATGGTCCATCGTTGCGCGCAGCGCCTCACAGATGGATCACCTCGCCATAGGCGGCGGCGGTGGCTTCCATGATGGCCTCGCTCATGGTGGGGTGCGGGTGGATCGACTTGATGATCTCGTGGCCCGTCGTTTCGAGCTTGCGGGCAGCCACCACCTCGGCGATCATCTCCGTGACGTTGGCCCCGATCATGTGGGCGCCCAGCCACTCGCCGTATTTGGCGTCGAAGATGACCTTGACGAAGCCCTCGGGCGCGCCGGCGGCCTTGGCCTTGCCCGAGGCCGTAAACGGAAACTTGCCCACCTTGATCTCGTAGCCTGCCTCTTTGGCGGCCTGCTCGGTATAGCCTACCGAGGCCACCTCGGGCGAGCAGTAGGTGCACGACGGGATGTTGTTGTAGTCGATGGGTTCGGGCTTGAGGCCGGCGATGGCCTCGACGCAGGTGATGCCCTCGGCGCTGGCCACGTGGGCCAGGGCCGGCCCCGGAATGACGTCGCCGATGGCGTAGATGCCCGGCACGTTGGTGCGGTAGTACTCGTCCACCTTGATCCAGCCGCGCTCGGTCTGGATGCCCAGCGTCTCCAGGCCGATGTTTTCGGTGTTGGGCGTCACGCCGGCAGCCGACAGCACCACGTCGCACTTGATCTCGTCGGTCTTGCCCGTCTTGCGGTCCTTGACGACGACGGTGCACGAGCGCGAGGTGGTCTTCACTTCCGTCACCTCGGTATTGGCGCGCACGTCGATGCCCTTTTTCTTGAAGATCTTGCCCAGCTCCTTCGAGATATCGGCATCCTCGCGCGGCAGCAGGCCCTGCTCCAGGTATTCGACCACGGTCACCTCGGTGCCGATGGCATTGTAGAAGTAGGCAAACTCGACGCCGATGGCGCCGGCACCTACGACCACCATCTTCTTCGGTTGCTTGTCGAGCGTCATGGCCTGGCGGTAGCCGATGATGCGCTTGCCGTCGATGGGCATGTTGGGCAGCTCCTTGGCGCGGGCGCCCGTAGCGATGATGATGTGGTTGGCCGTGTATTCGGTCACCTTGCCGTCGGCATCGGTCACCTGCACCTTCTTGCCGCGGGCCAGCTTGCCCGTGCCCTTGATGACGGTGATCTTGTTCTTGCGCATGAGAAACTCCACGCCCTTGCTCATGGCCTCGGCCACGCCGCGACTGCGCTGGATGATGGCGCCGAAGTCGGCCTCGGCCTTGCCGACCTTGATGCCGTAGTCGGCGGCATGGTTGAGGTATTCGAACACCTGGGCCGACTTGAGCAGGGCCTTGGTGGGGATGCAGCCCCAGTTGAGGCAGATGCCGCCCAGCGCTTCGCGCTCGACCAGACCTACTTTCATGCCCAGTTGCGAGGCACGGATGGCCGTCACGTAACCGCCCGGGCCACTGCCGATGATTATCACGTCGAATTGGTTCATTCTGCTTTGATTTTTGTGGTTTCGAAAAGGCGGGCCAAAGATAGGGAATCGCAGTCAGGCGAGAGAC
>CAYNYN010000279.1:1682-5152 GCA_964401445.1 uncultured Saprospiraceae bacterium
GTGAGGGTGAAGTGGGCGTTGCGACTTTGCGCGAGGCAAATTCCACAAACAAAAAAAGCCCTGTCGGGTAGACAGAGCTGAATCAAACTAACTTACTGATACTTAGGCTAAATCTTTATGCTTTCAGTGGCTGGGGTCGCAAAATTAATATAATACCATTCTTCATACGTCACCGCTCGCACAATAGTTTCGCCCGCCGGTGAATTTTTTGCGGCACGATAGCGAAGGCTCGATCGTTTTCACTGGATGGGACGACCCGGTGTGCAGGATGCGACACACTGACGAGGATTCCACCTTATGGGTTGCATACAGACGGTGCCCGGCACGGGCCCGAATGGGCGGGGTTGTTTTCTCATCAGTATGTCGTTGGTCTCAGCGTGGACAAAATTAAAATCCCCGCGAAGTAAAGTGTCAATTTGGGACCGGATTTTCTTCAAATTTTTTCATCGTCATAACCAACAAGCTGAAAATCAGCTCTGCTCACTCGATCCGTTGTTCGAGCACCACCACGATCCACCATTCCGGGCCGAGATGGTAGTCCTCCACCCGCAGCCGGATGTGGCCCGGCAGCTCGACGGGCACGCCGGGGCGCGCCTCTGTGGCGACGGACTCGATGGCGTCGGCCCACTGGCTGAAGGGCGCCCATGCGGGCGACAGCCCCGCCATTTTGCGAAAGCGCTCCGCCGCCACGGCGAACAGCTCTTCGGCCGGCCGCGCTGCCACCGTGTCGGGCGCGCGGAAGCGAAACTCCTGCCGGATCAGGTCGCAGCCGCTCTGATAGAGCTCGACGCGCCAGCCATCGACCAACGCGAATTCTTCCACGCTCTCCTGGCCGTGCCGCTCGAAGTGATGCGCCACCACCGCGGCCATGGTATCGGATCCGATGGGCATCGGCGTGCCGGCAGGACAGGCACGCTGGCCGCCTCCACCGGTGCAGCCAGCCAGGAAAACGAGGGCAAGTGTCGCGGCCAGGAACATTCCCGGCCTTTCGGCAAATGGTACCCGTACGATCGTTGAACTACTCATGGGGTTTCCTGTTAGAAGGGTTGTTCGGCCTGATGGCATTACCCACCAACGAAACGACGACACAATGAGTATGCATCCCGCCGCCCTCAACGGGCACAAGCACCAAACCGACGGCAAAGAAAAGGAAAGCATCCCCTACCCCATCCGTCCCGATGCCCACGAGCTGAGCCCCGAAGAGAAGATCGACCGCATCGAGGCCCACATGGCGGCCATCCTCGAGACGCTGGGCCTCGACCTGACCGACGACTCCGTCGCAGGCACGCCGCGCCGCGTGGCCAAAATGTTCGTGGAAGAAATCTTCAGCGGGCTGCTGCCCGACAACGAGCCCGCCATCACCCTGTTCGAAAACAAATTTGGCTACAGCCAGATGCTCGTCGAGCGCGACATTCCGCTGCAGTCCACCTGCGAGCACCATCTGCTGCCCATCATCGGGCGCTGTCACGTGGCCTACATCTCCAGCGGCAAGGTGATCGGCCTGTCGAAGCTGAACCGCATCGTGGAGTACTACGCCCGCCGCCCCCAGATCCAGGAACGGCTCACCGAGCAGATCGCCCACGCCCTCAAACACATCCTCGACACCGAGCACGTGGCCGTCTACATCGACGCCGACCACATGTGCGTGCGCCTGCGCGGCGTGGAGCACGACCACAGCGGTACGGTCACGTGCAGCTACCACGGCCGCTTCCTCAACCCTTCGGTACGCCAGGAGTTCCTGCAGGCCATCGGCCGTTGAACGCCGTTTCCCCTTTCGGGAAACCATTCCACCATCTGGACGACACACGCGCGTCCGGGCGGCTGCCCGTTTGCGCAAGCACCCTGCATAAAACACTCAATTACAATCATTTCTAACTGGACCATCGGGCCTCGTTTGCCGAAAGGCACAGTTTTCCAAAAGGGAAAGCAGGCCGGGGCAAATGACGACTGCCCGACAAATTTCCACTGGGGGCGTTTGGACGTTGTAGAATGAATGACTTTATTTGCCCATACGGCTGACGATCGCAATCGCAACGGGAACAGATACTTTGGGCGCGATGCCCGCTCGATAAAGCCTTGATCAAATAACCAAATTAATTGCGCTATGTCAGTCCTGACCAAACAGGGCTATGAATCGGTCGCCCGGTTCATGGCCCGTCTCAAGCAGCGGAACCCGAACGAGCCCGAGTTCCACCAGGCCGTGCAGGAGTTTGCGGAAAGCATCCTTCCTTTCGTTGCCGAAAACCCGAAATATCAGCAAGACGGCCTGCTGGACCGGCTCACCGAGCCCGATAGGATCGTCAGCTTTCGCGTCACCTGGATCGACGACAAAGGCCACGTGCAGGTCAACCGCGGCTACCGCGTGCAGTTCAACAACGCCATCGGCCCGTACAAGGGTGGCCTGCGTTTCCATCCCTCCGTCAACCAGAGCATCCTGAAGTTTCTGGGCTTCGAGCAGATCTTCAAGAACAGCCTCACCACGCTGCCCCTCGGCGGCGGCAAGGGCGGTTCCGACTTCGACCCCAAGGGCAAGAGCGATCGCGAGATCATGCGCTTCTGCCAGGCCTTCATGCTCGAGCTCTTCCGCCACATCGGCCCCGACACCGACGTGCCTGCCGGCGACATCGGCGTGGGCAGCCGCGAAGTGGGCTACCTGTACGGCATGTACAAGAAGCTGGTCAACCAGCATACGGGCGTGCTGACGGGCAAGGGCATCCAGTACGGAGGCAGCCTGATCCGCCCCGAAGCCACGGGCTACGGCGCCGTGTACTTCCTGCAGGAGATGCTGGCCACGCGGGGCGAAGGGGTGAAAGGCAAGACGGTGCTCATCTCCGGCTCGGGCAACGTAGCGCAATACGCCGCCGAAAAGGTGATCCAGCTCGGCGGCAAAGTACTCACCATGTCCGACTCGTCGGGCACGGTCTATGACAAGGACGGCATCGACGCCGAGAAGCTGGCCTGGATCATGGATCTGAAAAACAACCGGCGCGGCCGCATCCGCGAATATGCCGAGCACTTCGGCGCCCTCTACCTCGACGGCAAGAAGCCGTGGGACATCCCCGCCGACGTGGCGCTGCCCTGCGCCACCCAGAACGAGCTCGACGGCAAGGACGCCGAAACGCTGCTGGCCAACGGCTGCATGGCCGTGGCCGAAGGGGCCAACATGCCCTGCACCATCGAAGCCATCCACCGTTTCCGCGACGCGGGCATTCTCTTCGGGCCGGGCAAGGCCGCCAATGCGGGTGGCGTGGCCACCTCGGGCCTCGAAATGTCGCAGAACAGCCTGCGCATGAGCTGGACGCGCGAGGAGGTGGACCACCGCCTGCACGAGATCATGAAGAACATCCACGCGCAGTGCGTCCGCTACGGCCGCCAGGACAACGGCTTCGTCAACTACGTGAAAGGCGCCAACATCGCCGGCTTCGTCAAGGTAGCCGATGCCATGCTGGCGCAGGGAGTGGTTTGATGGT
>CAYNYN010000280.1:0-5150 GCA_964401445.1 uncultured Saprospiraceae bacterium
CAAAATCCGAACACTATGAAAAGAATGAGACTCATGCTGCTGTTGTCGTGGCTCGGCGCCGCTTTCGGGCTGCAGGCCCAGGTGGTGCTGAACGCCAGCGACTTTCCATCGGCCGGCGACGTATGGATCAATGCCTCCGACACGCTGGTCGCATCGGTAGACGTCGGCATGCCCGGTGCCAACCAGACGTGGGACATCTCGGCCGGTCTGGAGACCGACCTGGTACAAACGCAGTTTTTCGTGCTGCCCGACACGACGCCCTGGGGAGCCTTTTTCCCGGGCGCGAATCTCGCTCTGGGTTTTCCGGGTGTAGGGTACAACTATTTGGCGTTGAACGCAATGGAAGCGCTTTCACTGGGCTTTGCCGGTAGCGACCCCACGGGCAATTTCGATCAGGAGTTCGTCATACCATACGAAGATCCCCAGACCGTGGCCGTCTTTCCGGCAGAGATGGGCGTGAGCTTCACGGATATGAGCGTCTTCAGCCTCACCATTCCCGGCGATGGTGCCAACTTCGACAGCATCCGCTTCAAGTCGGTCACCATGGATACGGTGGTGTACGACGGCTGGGGCACCGTCACCACGCCCAATGGCACCTACAGCGCCCTGCGTAGCCATACCAACACCACCCAGATCGATTCGGTCTGGGCGTATTTCTTCGGGATCGAGTTTTTACTGGACGGCACGGTGACCCACACCCAGTCGTGGCAATGGCTCTCGCCCCAGACCAAAGGCCCCGTGGCCACGGCCACCCTCGATGAAGACGGCAACTGGACGGTGAGCTGGTCGCTGCTCTCGCCGCCGCCGGTGGCGCAGTTCACCTACCAGGACATGGGCAACGGCCTGTTCCAGTTCACCGACCAGTCGGGCAACAACCCCGACAGCTGGCTGTGGGACTTCGGCGACGGCAACACCTCGACGGAGCAAAACCCGATGCACACCTATGCCGCGCCCGGCACCTATACCGTCTGCCTGACGGTGGGCAACAGCGCCGGCACCGATACCACCTGCATGGACGTGACGGTGGTCTTCCCGCCCGAGGCGGCCTTCACCTATACGGATGAGGGCAACGGCACCATCGCCTTTGCCGATGCCTCGGCCAACGGCCCCGACAGCTGGCTGTGGGACTTCGGCGACGGCAACACTTCGACGGAGCAAAACCCGACGCATACCTACACGGCGCCGGGCGACTACACCGTCTGCCTCATCGCGAGCAACAGCGCCGGCAGCGATACGGCCTGCATGAACATCACCGTCGTGCTGCCGCCCGTGGCTGCCTTCTCCATCACGGATCAGGGGAATGGCACGTTTGCCTTCACCGACCTGTCGACCAACGATCCGGAATCGTGGCTGTGGGACTTCGGCGACGGCAACACCTCTACGGAGCAGAACCCGACGCACACCTACACCAGCTCGGGCGACTACACCGTCTGCCTGACGGTGAGCAACAGCGCCGGCACCGATACCGCCTGCCAGACCATCTCTGTGACCGTGACCGGACTGACCGAGGCGTGGAGCCACCGGGCGTTGGCGCTCTATCCCAATCCCGTATCCAGCGAGCTGCACGTCCAGATCGACTGGGCCGAGCCGCTCCAGTGGGAGCTGTACGATGCCCTGGGGCGCAAGGTGCGTGCCCGCACGTTCGTGCAAACGGCCACCGTGCAGGTAACCGACTTGCCGCAAGGCACTTACCTCTATGCCCTGCGCACGCCGGACGGACAATTGGTAGCACGCGGGCAGATACTCGTGGTGCATTGATGGGGTAGCCGAAACGAGTAATCGAAAGCGCATCAGGCGATTATGTCTGATGCGCTTTTTTTATGGGGAAAACGTGGAAAATATGTGTCGTTTTGTTATTGATTGTCAGGTGTTTTGGCACAATAAATGCACGATCCAGGTCGCACTCGCCCTCCCCGCGGCACTTGGACCACGGCTCATGACCGATGATCCGGTTGCTTTTCATACCCCCCGAGTTACGTAGTGCCGGATACCTGTTTGCCTCCCGGTTGGGGCAGACGAATGGGTGATCCGCATGGCATGTGGCGCCAACTCCCCTTTGCGAGAACCTTCGATTCGTTTCCATCTCTTGATGAAAAAAAGCTGATCGAGCGAGTCCGGTCGTGATGGACAGGTTGGCGAGTGTGTATGTGGGATTATTGAATATTGATACGTAACAAAATGGTCTTTATGAAAATGAAATTACCCCTCATGGTGATGGCCCTGATGACGGGCGGCGTGCTTTCGGCACAGGTCGTGTTCCAGGCATCCCATCTGCCCCAGGCCGATGAATGGTTGGTCATGGCGCTCGATCACGTGGTGTCGGGAGCAGATGCCGGTGAAGCCGGCGCACAGGTGCGTTGGGATTTGAGCATGCTCCAGTCCGATCAGATCGACTCGATCCGGGTGATGGCCCCTTCGGCCACCATTGCTGCCGATCTGTTTGCCGACGCCACGCTGGCGATGGCCCATAGCGGCGGATCGTACGAGTTTCTGGATCTGGACCAGGCGATGTGGTACGACCGCGGCTTCCTCGGTCCCGATCCCACGGAGCTGTTCGACACGATGCGGGCCGTGCGCTACGAGGACCCGCTGGCGCGCCTGCCGCTGCCTGCCGTGGCAGGCACCCCCTTTGAAGACGAGGGCCACTATGCGCTCCATTATCCGGGCGACGGCGTCTTTTTCGACAGCCTCGTGTTCACCTCGGCCATGTGGGTTGGCGGTGAAGTGGATGGCTGGGGCATCGTGCAGACGCCCATGGGCTATTACGAGGCGGTGCGCTGTCGCAGAGCGGTCAGTGCCATCGACTCTTTCGTGGTGAATTTCAACGACGTGTGGTTTCTGGCTGACGTGCAGGTGGCAAGCGCTACCACATACGAATGGTATGCACCTGCCGCCCGCGGCGTGGTGGCCGCGCTGACCTGGCATGCCGACGGCACGGTGGCGGGTGCCTACTCCTTGCTGGCGCCGCCGCCCATCGCCGCCTTCGGCGCCGAAGAGGTGACGCCGGGCACCTGGCGCTTCACCGACAGCACGCTCAACGCAGTGACGAGCTACCTCTGGGATTTTGGCGACGGCCAGACGAGCACGGCAGCCAATCCCGAGCACCACTACCAGACAACGGGCGACTTCGAGGTGTGCCTCATCGCTGTCAACGATGCCGGCAGCGATACGACCTGTCGGACGGTGTCGGTGCTGGTGACGGCGACCGACGAGGCGACGACCGACGCTGCCGTGCGCCTCTATCCCAATCCGGCTACCGACTACGTGGAGCTGACGCTTGCCGGGGCCGGCGCGTACGAGCTGGCACTGACCGACGAATCGGGACGCGTGGTGAAGCGCGCCACGGTCCACTCGGGCAGCCGCCTGAATGTGCGGGATCTGGCGGCAGGAGCTTACTTCTACACGCTGGCCACGCCCGATGGCAAACGGCAGGTGGCGCAAGGGCGCCTGACCGTCGTGCACTGACGGGCGCCTGACCCACTTTGCCATTTTGGCGAAAGCCAGAAAAAACAAACATGCCGACAGGCGGCGCTGCGCGTGCGGTGCCGCCTGTCGCTGTGTCAATGGGGCAGCACGACCAGACGTGCGGCCCCCAGGTCCGGGATGGACACCACGTAGATGCCGGCAGGAAAATCGGAAAGGTCGAGGCGGAAGGTGGGCTGCGCAACCGCGCGGGTCGTGAGCAGCCTGCCGTTCAGGTCGTACAGCTGTACGGTGCGCTGCATGGCGTCTGGCAGCTCGATCCAGGTGGCCTCGCGCGCAGGGTTGGGGGCCAGCGTCCAGGACGGGGCTGCCGTGGCCGAGGTGGTGGCCGTCGTCGTTTCCAGCTCCCGTTGGCGGAAATAGACCTGCAGGCCGTCGGGCAGGGCTACCTCGTAGTTGAGCGCCAGGCGGCCGTCGGGGAACAGCGCCATGGCCTTGTAGCCCACCGGCTGACTGCCCTCGTCAGATGCAAACTCGGGTTCGGACCAGGTGGCTCCGCCGTCGGTGGAGTAGGACAGCATGATGTCGGGCGAGGAAGGGCCGTCGCGTTCGTCTTTCCACATGCACCACAGGCGGCCCGTCGTTTCGTCGTAGCGGTCGCCCTCGGTCAGGTGGCTGCGCTTGCCTTCTACGGAGAGGCGGCGCCAGCCTGCGGGGGCCCACGTCTGCCCGCCGTCGTCGCTGTGGCCGTACCACACTGCCGCGCCGAAGAAGGGATCGCCCTGCGGGTAGCGGTGGAAGAACAGGTGCCAGCGCCCCTGCGGGTCGATGACGAGGTCGGGGTCGGAATCGTTGTGGGGCGACTGCACGACGAGTTGCGGGGCCGACCATGTCGCTCCGCCGTCGGTGCTGGTGGCCATGAGGATGTCCCAGTTTTGCGGGCCTACCGAGTCGCGCCACACGATGGCGAGGTGGTCGTCGTGCACGGCATCGTACTGGGCACGCGGGAAGGCCGAGGCGCGGCCGTCGTCGGTGCTGACCATGACGGGGGTGCTCCAGCTGAGGCCGCCGTCGAGGCTGCGCGCATGGTAGCATTCCGACTGTTCGCCCACCTTGTGGTTGCCTTCGTGCCAGATGACGTGCAGGCGGTCCTGCGCATCCACCGTCAGGTGGGCCGCCCAGTTGGTGTAGTGGAAGGAGGGGGCCACCTGCACCGTGTCGATCAGTAGGTTGAGGTCGCTGTCGTATTTGCAGCAGTACAGGCCGGCGGGCTGCTTGGCCGAGAAGAGGATGTAGAGGTTGTCGTCGCTGTCGAGGGCCAGCTTGGGCGAAGCGCCGCCGATGAGCATGTCGATGGGTGCGACGAGCATCGGAGCTGACCACGTCTGCCCCTCGTCGTCGGAAGTGGTGAGATATACGCCGGTGGGCACGCCCGTCACGGGGTGGTACTCTTCGGTGGCCACGATGATGCGGCCGGTGCTCGTCACCACGATGTTGTTGTACAGGGTGCCACGCTGGTCGGCATCGGGGCTGGCCTTGGGCAGCGCTACCGCCGTACTCCACAACGGGCCGACGCCGTGCTGGGCAAGGGCGGCATTTGCCGAAAGGCAGAACAAGAGCAAGAGTAGAAAGCAACGCATGGCAGTCCGATTTTTCGTGAGGAAAAAATGTACCGCTTGCTTGGAAGCGCGCGACAGCGCATCCGTTTAATCGGCTTGCGCCAAAAA
>CAYNYN010000281.1:0-2825 GCA_964401445.1 uncultured Saprospiraceae bacterium
GTCCATAGTCTATCGTCCATCGTCTTTTCAAAAAAACTACCCAATGAGATACCTTTTGCAAACGATCTGCCTGCTGTTCATCGCGCAGGCTGCTACGGCCCAGCTCAACATGTCGCTGGTGGCCCACAAGGATTATGACCAGAATCTCAACGACATCTGGGGCTGGGTCGATCCCGACGACAGCACCGAGTATGCCCTGGTGGGCACCACCACCGGCCTGTCGATCGTCAGCCTGGCCGACCCGGCCAACCCCGACGAGGTGGCCTTCGTGCCCGGACCCCAATCCACCTGGCGCGACATCAAGAGCTGGGGCAACCACGTGTATGTGACCAACGAGACGGGCAATGGCCTGCTGGTGGTCGATATGACCAATGCGCCCGACGACATCACCTGGTTCGAGTGGTCGCCCGACCTGCCCGGCCTGGGCAAGCTCGAGTCGTGCCACAACCTCTACATCGACGAATACGGCTACTGCTACCTGGCCGGCTGCAACCTCAACGATGGCGGCATGCTGATCATCGACGTGTTCAGCATTCCCGGGCAGCCCCAGTTCGTGGCGCCTGCGCCCAACGTCTATGCACACGACGTGTACGTGCGGGACAACCGCATGTATTCGTCCGAGATTTACCTGGGGCGGCTGGCCATCTACGACGTCAGCGACAAGCAAAACATCGAGTTGCTGGCCACGCAGACCACGCCCTTCCAGTTCACCCACAACGCCTGGCTCAACGATGCCGGCGACGTGGTCTTCACCACCGACGAGAAGGCCAACGCGCCCGTGGCGGCCTACGACATCTCGGACCTCGACAACATCGTCGAGCTGGACCAGTTCGTGCCCATTGCCACCATGGGCGAGGGCGTCATCCCGCACAACGTGCACGTGTGGAACGACTGGCTCATCATCTCGTACTACACGGCCGGCGGCATCATCGTGGATGCCTCGCACCCCGACAACCTGATCGAGGTGGGCAACTTCGACACCTTTTTCGGTGCCAACGCCGGCTTCAACGGCGCCTGGGGCGCCTATCCGTTCCTGCCGTCGGGGCTGGTGCTGGTGAGCGACATCGGCAACGGCCTGTACGTGCTGGCGCCCAACTACGTGCGCGCGTGCCGCCTCGAAGGGCAGGTCACCAACAGCCAGACGGGCGCACCCGTACAGGGTGCCGAGGTGCACATCGAGTCGGCACAGCCCAACTTCGCCACGACCGACCTGTCGGGCCTGTACAAGACAGGCCAGGCGCTGGCCGGCACCTTCGACGTCACCTTCTCGGCCATCGGCTATCAGTCCAAGACCGTGTCGGCCACGCTGGCCAATGGCGAGCTGACGGTGCTCGACGTCCAGCTCGACCCGCTGCCCAGCTTCAGCCTGTCGGGCACGGTGGTCAGCGCCGCGGATGGCAGCCCGGTGCCGGGAGCGAAGGTGTTGCTCAAGGGCCAGCTCGACCTGGCCCTCACGGCCGATGCCAATGGCCAGTTTGACGTGTCCAGCGTGCTGGCCGGCGATTACGTGGTCTATGCCGGTGCCTGGGGCTACCACACCGTGGAGATCGACGATGTGAGCATCCAGCAGAACGCCAGCCTGACCATCGAGCTGCCCGTGGGCTACTACGACGACTTCATGGTGGACCTGGGCTGGGAAAGCGAATCGACGGCTACCACGGGGGCCTGGGAGCTGGGCGAGCCCATCGGCACGTCGTTCCAGGGCCAGACGAGCAATCCCGACGAAGACGTCGATTTCGACATCGGCGACCAGTGCTACGTCACGGGCAATGGCGGCGGTGGCGCCGGCAACGACGACGTGGACAACGGCGAGGTGGTGCTCACCAGCCCGCCCATGGACCTGAGCGGCTACGTCGATCCGGTGCTGGTGTACTCGGCCTGGTTCTTCAACGCTGGGGGCAACGAGCCGCCCAACGACACGCTCTTCGTCATCGTGACCAACGGCACCGACGAGGTGGTGCTCGAGAAGATCCACGAATCGGCGGGTGAGTGGCGCGCGCCGGCCGAGTGGCACCTGAAGGACTACATCGCCCTGACGGGTGAGGTGCGCGTGCGCTTCGTCACCTCCGACCTGCAGGGCAGCGGCCACCTCGTCGAGGCCGCCGTCGATGCCTTCCGCGTGGAGGAACGCGCCACCACCGCCAGCCACGAGGTGCTGCAGGCCGTGCACGTACAGGCTTGGCCCAACCCGTTTGGCGAAAGCCTGCACATCGCATGGGACCTGCCCCACACGCCCAAATCGGGCCGCCTGCAGCTGTTCGACGCCACGGGTCGCAGCCTCTGGCAGCAGGAGCTGACCGGTCGCACCGGCACGGTGGAGGCCACGTTCGCCCTGCCGGCCGGCCTCTACTGGCTCCGCACCGAGGTGGACGGCCAGACGCTCGAAGTGATGCCCGTGGTACGGCAGTGAGCGTTGGGTCGAAAGGACCACGCGGGGGGCGATGGCGTATGGCCGTCGCCCCTCGTCATTTGTGCCCGAGCCGGATCGGGGCATGCACCACCTTCGGGATGGGTGTACCTGCGTTTTCGGGTGTCGATTCCGCCTTTCGGCAAATGATGTTTGCCGGCAAGTGGAATGCCCTTCGTAAATTGCCTGCCGAACCAAACTGAAGAGCCATGGCCAATTACAAAGTCAAGAAGAAGAAGCTCAGAGAGGCGAGGAAGGAAAAGGAGGAAATGCGCAAGTTTTTTCTCTACGTCGGCATAGCCGTCGTCGTGTTTCTGATCCTGATGTACCTCTGGTATCAGAACATGTGAGCCAACGGGCCTGGCCTTGCCCCTGACGCATGCGCCCCATCCCGTCTTCGTGCGGAATGGGGCGCTTC
>CAYNYN010000281.1:2925-5144 GCA_964401445.1 uncultured Saprospiraceae bacterium
GTCTCTCTGTCACTCCATCTCAAAATCATGCCGCGATGTACTTGATCACGATGACGAGGAAGATGCTGACGACCAGGCCGAAGGTGATCTTGCCCAGGTCCATGAGCAACATGTGTCGGATGTGTTTCGAGATCTGCTTCTCCAGCCGCAGACGGATGGCCAGCTCGCGTCCTGCCAGCAGCCCGATGAACACCCAGGTCGTACTCATCGGGATCTTTCCGCCCCAGATGTGGAAGTAGTCGTATTTGAACACGTACAGCACGATGCCGTATATGAGGTCGATGAAGGTGGCCGAGCGGATGTCCGCGGTATTGGTCTTCAAGCGTACCACTTCCTGGATCTTGCCGCCGCGCAGATAGAAGATGACGGCCAGCAGACCGGTGATGATGACGAGAGAGGCGATGAACGCACCGAGCGTCATGTTTTGCCCGCCGTTCAGATAAACGTACACGTTGGCCAGGTCCTGCATCAGCCACTGCGACCAGAGGAAGCCCGTGGATGCCCACTGCGCCAGCGTCCACCAGAGGCGGTGCTTTTTCTTGAGCGGATGCTCGATGAAGTACTTTTCCGTAAGGGCACTGATGGCCATGTAAATGGCGAATGCACTGCCGAAGGCGACCAGGTAGCCGAAGATCGACTTTTTGATCATGCCCCCAAGCTTGGAGTCGAAATCGATGGCATCGGCCAGGATGAGCCCCACG
The DNA here is from genome assembly GCA_964401445.1 of uncultured Saprospiraceae bacterium. Taxonomy (GTDB): domain Bacteria; phylum Bacteroidota; class Bacteroidia; order Chitinophagales; family Saprospiraceae; genus WFYJ01. Next base: position 3,627 of record CAYNYN010000281.1, read on the forward strand.
TCATTGGGCACGTCGCTGAGCGAGAAGAGGGTGAGCACCATGAAGGTGGTGGACACGGGAATGCCCACCCGCGTGATGATCAGCAGTGTGAGCGGGGGCAAGAGGTGGTACCATTTGTATTCGATGGGGAAGTCGAACTTGGCCAGTCGGCCGAAGGCAACGTCCTGGTTCATATACCCCATGACCAGTACGACCGTCAGGATGCCGGCGGCATAGAGCCAGAGCACCCACCATTCGACCTTCTTCTCGTTCGAGGTGAGAAACGTACCCAGCGTCTGGATCACGTCGTTGCCCACGACCGAAAAGGCTGCGAGAAAGAAGCCTGCCCACATGAAAAAAACGGAAGCATCCATAGCACGGTCTTTTGTGCGGCGCAAAAGTAGGGAGATGCGTGTTGCAAGAGTTTGATCTTCATCACGATCTGCGTTAATTCTGTGTAAGCGGACATTTCCTCTGATTATCAATTGCAAATCGAACCAGGCTGAGGGCGATTGTCCGGTATGTTAATTTTGTGTAAACTTGTCGTAAACTTGGGCTTACCAAGGCGCGTTGAAATCTCGCTTTTTGTGAAAACAATGACTGCTGCCGGTGCGAATTTTTTGGCACATATGGCTCGCCTGCTGCTGCTTTCCTGTCGTGCTCACGGCCCAGGCGGGTATTGCACTGGTGGCTGGCACGCCTCATGAAGCCTCTGGGATATCCTATCCCGCCACGCGCTACTACGCCCCTGTCGCCCTGAAGCACAACCTGGTGTGGGTACGCGCATCGGTCAACGGCCGCACGGGCTGGTTTTTGCTCGACACGGGCGCACCCGTGATTCTGTGGCACCATCCGGCGCCGGTCGGACAGGAGGCCACGGTGGTGGCCACGGGCGTGGCAGGCAGTGCCGGTTTTGCGCCGGTGCGCTTCGATTTCCAGTGGGGGCATCTGGATCTGCAGGACATTTCTGGGCTGAGCGGCGACCTTTCCGGGCTGGCCGAGCTGAACGGGCAAGCGGTGGAAGGCATCATCGGCATGCAGGTGCTGCGCCACAGTCGCCTGACGCTGGATTTTGCCCGGCAGACGCTGTTGCTCGAGACGCGCCCGGCCCCGCCTGCTGCCGGAGCCTCGCCCCTGTATGAATGGCCCCTGCAGTGGGAAGGGCATCTACCCGTCGTCGAGATGAAGGCAGGTGGCCACACCTTGCGGCTGGGCATCGATACGGGTGCTTCGGTCAACCTGCTCGACGAGGACAGGGTGCCGCGTCGTGCCCGCAAGGCCGGCGGCAATAAGGACCAGGAAACGGTCCTGCTGCAGTTTCTGGGCATGGAAGGCCGGCGCTGGCCGGTGCGTCAGGTGGACCTGCTGGATGGCGAAGCGGGGCTGCGACAGTCTTTCGTCTGTCTGCCTTTTCGGCAAATGGCCGAAGAGATGGCGCTCGACATCGACGGCCTGCTGGGCTATCCCTTCCTCAGCCAGTACCGCGTGGTACTCGACTTCGAGCATGGGGTGTTGCAGCTGTGGCCCGCTGAGTAGGCC
>CAYNYN010000282.1:0-5116 GCA_964401445.1 uncultured Saprospiraceae bacterium
TTGCTCTGCGGGTTGAATTCCATTTTGCCGAAGCGGTAGCTGAAGTTGATGCCATAGGATCGGAACGGGATGCCGAAGCGCGAGCGCTGGTAGAAGGTGTCGCCTTCGAGTTCCGATTCGAAGTACTTGTATTTGTTGAACGGCTCCACGATGCGCAGGCCGAGCTGTCCTTTCTTCTGCAGGACTTCCTTGACGAGGCCGAAGCCGTAGATGCTGAACGAGGGGTTGCGGCCCTGCAGCGTCAGGCGCGGCGAGTTCCAGAAGCCGAACATCTCGGCGCGGAAGCCTTTGGGCAGGCGGATGCTGGCATTGAGGTTGCCGTTGTACTGGATGGCCTCGTTGCTGAGCTGCTGGCCGTTGACGGTGGCGCTGACGTTGTAGGTGAACAGGTTGAAGCCGCCGCGCAGCGTGAGCTTCTCGGCGATGGTGGTCGAGGCGAAGACGTTGGCGCCGATCGAGCGGTTCTGGCCGATGTTGCGGAAGGTGGTTACCGACACGCCCTCGGGCGTCACTTCGAGGAAGCTCTCGATGACGTCATGCGTCTGCTTGTAGTAGGTGGCCAGGTTGAGCATGACGCCTTTGAGGCGCGTGTTGAGGCTGAGCTCGAGCTGGTCGGTTACTTCGGGCGACAGGTAGGGGTTGCCCACCTGCACGACGCGCTGGTCGGTGTTGTTGCTGAAGGGGTTGATGTAGAACAGGCTGGGGCGCTGGATGCGGCGCGTGTAGGCCAGCCGCAGCTGCTGGAAGTTTTTCAGCTTGCGCGAAACGATGAAGCTGGGCAGCAGGTTGCCGTATTCGTTTTCGAAGCTGCTGCCGTCGCTGTCGAACTGGCCCGAGATGAGGGTATGCTCGTAGCGGGCGCCGGCCACCAGGCCCCATTTCTGGCCCAGCTCGAGGTTGAAGGAGGCGTAGGCCGCGCCCACGTCCTGCAGGTAGTGGAACACGTCGGAGCGCGTGGGGTCGGGCACGAAGTCCATGGCCGTCGAGTCGAAGAGGCGGTAGTCGTAGTCGCTGGTGATGTCGCGGCGCACAGCCTTGAGGCCCGTCTCGAGCAGCACCTGCTTGCTGAAGGGATGGGTGTAGTCGGTCTGGGCGGTGAGCTCGAGGTTGTCGCCGTTGTTGAGGGCTTTCTCGGCGTAGTCGAGCGCGTCGGGGGTGCCGTCGATGCTGATGTCGTTGCGCGTGTCATTGACGTTGCCGCTCACCTGGAAGCCTACCACCCATTCGCGCTTGGAGTCGGGCCAGGTGCGGCGGAAGTCGGTGTTCCAGTCGTAGCTGTACATCAGCATGTCGAGGTCGCTGAGGCGCTGGTACATCTGGTTTTCCGTAAGGGAAGGGTCGATGAGGAGGGCCTCGGTGTTCATTTTGGTCATCTGGTTGAAGCCGCGGTAGTTGAGGCGCGTGGTGATGCCGTTGTAGGCGTTGAAGTCGTAGAACGCGCCGGCGTTGCCGCCGAAGCCGAGGCGTGCCGCTTCGGAGTCGCCCGACTGGTCGAGGATGCGTTCGGCGCCGTTGACGTTGTCGCTGCGGTAGAAAGTGACCTCGCCGGGGCGGGGTGGCGCGTAGAACATGCTGCCGTTGATGTTGATGCCGCCGCGGCCCTTGGCGGCGCTCAGGCCCAGCACGGCGTTGTTGAGGCGGGTGCCGGCAGAGAGGTTGACGTTGCCGCTGATGCCTTCCACCTTGTTTTTCTTGGTGATGATGTTGATGATGCCGGCGCTGCCCTCGCCGTCGTACTTGGCCGTGGGCGAGGTGATCACCTCGACGCTCTTGATCTCGTCGGCGGGGATCATCTTGAGCGCGTCGGCCACGCTCGAGGCGAACATGCCGCTGGGGCGCCCGTTGATGAGGATGCGGATGTTGGACGAGCCGCGCAGCGAGACGTTGCCTTCCAGGTCGACGCTCAGCAGGGGCACGCGGCGCAGCACGTCGCTGGCGTCGCCGCCGCGGTTGGCCACGTCTTTCTCGGCATTATAGACGATGCGGTCCACCTTGTTTTCCACTATGGCTGCTTCGCCCGTAACGGTCACCTCTTCCAGCGAGATGCCTGTCGGCAAAAGGTACACCGTCTCGAGGTCGGCATCGGGCTTTTCGGGGGTCAGCACCACCGGGATGCGGCGGTCTTCGTAGCCCAGGAAGGTGATGACCAGCTCGTAGGTGCCGGTGGGCACCTCGATCATGCGGATCTGGCCTTTCTCGTCGCTGATCTGGCCATCGATCTCCTTGCCGCTTTTGGGTTCGATGAGGACGGCCGTGGCGAAATCGACGGGATTGCCGGTAATGCTGTCCACTACGGTGGCGGTGATTTTTCCTTTGATGGCGGGTTGTTGGGGCTGGCCCCATTGGCCGCGGGGACGGCCCTGGCCCCACAGGGTGCTCCAGGCGAGGGCCAGCAGGACAATGCTCAGTAAAGTACGTTGTGACATTTCGGGTGCTTTTTGGATGGTTTGGTTAATTGGACGATCGGTGTAACCGGAAGTCGGACCGATTGTTGAATGAGACCGCAAATTTTCGGGAAAGATGCGTGGCAGGGTGACCTGATGGATGAACGGCCCGTTTTCGGGGACGAGCGTCGCCATTTGCGTGGGAAAAAGACCCAGGTGGGCTCAGGAACGCGCGGATGCCGCGGCGGTGGCGAGGGTGGCGCGCACGCGCCCCTGCTCGTTGATGCTTTCGAGGCGCACGGGGCGGATGGTGTTGATCAGCCCGGCCTCGAGCGGCATGTCGATGCGGATGTAGTTGTCGGTGAAGCCGGTCATGCGGCCGGCCTGCTTGCTGTGCTCGAAGAGCACCTCGCGCACCTGCCCCAGATGCTGCTCGTAGAAGTGGCGGCGCTTTTTTTCCGAAAGGATGGTGAGCATGTCGTTGCGCTGTCGGCGCACCTCCATGGGCACGCGGCCCGGCAGGCTGGCTGCCGGCGTGTTGGGGCGTTCGGAGTAGGTGAACACGTGCAGGTAGCTCACCTCCAGCTCGTTGAGGAAGCGCCAGGTCTCGAGGAAGTCTTCGTCGGTTTCGCCCGGGAAGCCGACGATGACGTCGACGCCGATGCAGGCGTGGGGCATGAGTTGGCGGATGCGGGCCACGCGCTCGGCATACAGCTCGCGCTTGTAGCGCCGCGCCATCATGCGCAGCTGCTTGTTGTTGCCGCTCTGCAGAGGCATGTGGAAGTGGGGCACGAAGCGCTTCGAGCCGGCCACGAACTCGATGATCTCGTCGGTGCACAGGTTGGGCTCGATACTCGAGATGCGGAAGCGGGCGATGCCCTCCACCTGCTCGTCGAGCGCGCGGATGAGGTCGATGAAGAGCGCTTCCTTGCGGGGGCGCGTGCCCTCGATGACGGCCGTGCCATTGCCGAAGTCGCCGATGTTGACACCCGTCAGCACGATCTCTTTGGCGCCCATGGCAGCGATCTGGCGGGCGTTGGCCACCACGTGTTCCACCGTGTCGGAGCGGCTGCGGCCGCGCGCCCTGGGGATGGTGCAGAAGGTGCACTTGTAGTCGCAGCCGTCCTGCACCTTGAGGAACGAGCGCGTGCGGTCGCCGAAGGAGAAAGCATCGACGAAGGAGTTGGCCTGCTGGATGGCGCCGGCCTGCACCATGGCCTTGCCCGGCGCTTTTTCCAGCTCCTGCACGTAGTCGAGGATGCGAAACTTCTCCGCCGCCCCCAGCACCAGGTCCACCCCTTCGATGTTGGCGATCTCTTCGGGCTTGAGCTGGGCGTAGCAGCCCGTGACGATCACCTTGGCGTCGGGGGCCTTGCGCAGCGCACGGCGCACCACCTGCCGGCACTTGCGGTCGGCGAAGTCGGTCACCGAGCAGGTGTTGATGACGTAGATGTCGGCGCCGGCGTCGAAGGGCACCACGCCATAACCGGCCTGCTCGAACTGGCGGGCCAGTGCCGACGACTCGCTGAAGTTGAGCTTGCAGCCCAGCGTGTGGAATGCTACGGTACGGGGTGTGGCCATGTGGCTTGCTTGTGCGTTGCGCTTGTGGTTTGGTGCAAGGTAAATACAACCTGCCCCCTTGCCTTTGGTTTGCCGGAAGGCGGACTTTTCTTTGGCGGCGCAAAGATACGTCCTTTGGCGGCAAGCCGCCACATGGGGCTCATTTTGCGGAAGCTGTGAAAAAAGGCACGGCTTGGGGCACACAACGGATGTGGAGCGGCGTGGTGCCCGTGCATTCGCCGTCGGGGGCCAGGTCCACGGGTGCCTGCGTGGTGATGCGGATCTCGGCTGCGCGGAAAACCTCCACCTCGGGCAGCTCGAGGTGGGAGCCATCGAGCACTTTGGGGAAGTTGCGGATCAGGGCGCGGCGCGACATGTGGTGCAACACCAGCACGTCGAGCAGGCCGTCGTCGATGCGGGCTTGGGGGGCGATGAAGAAGTTGGAGGTGTAGCGCGAGTTGGAGACGGTGACGAAGACCGAGTCGCGCTCGATGCGCCGGCCGTCGAGCTCGAGCGTGACGCCCAGCGGGGCGTGCTGCATCATGCGGTGCAGCGTGGCGACGGTATAGGCCACATTGCCCATCCACTTGAGGCGCTCGGCGCGCCGCGTCACGTCGGCCACGAAGCCCAGGCCGAGGATGTTGATGAAATAGCGGCACCTGCCGTGCTCTTCGAAGCAGGCCAGGTCGGCCCACTGCACCTGGCCGCGGGCGATGACCTGCACGGCCCCTTGCCAGTCGCCGGGTTGCAGGCCCAGGTCGAGGGAGAAGGAGTTGCCCGTGCCGAGCGGGATGACGCCGATGGGGATGCGTCGGGGCGAAGGGTTGGCCATGTAGCCATTGACCGTCTCGAACAGGGTGCCGTCGCCACCCATCACCACGATGCCGTCGTAGCGAGCGAAGTCGAGGCCCGAGACCAGCTCCGTGATGTGGCCCTTGTGTGCGCTCGAGACGACATCGAGCGTACAGCCTGCCTCGCGCAGCGATCGGGCCACCAGCGTCGTCATGCGTCCCTTTCTGTTTTTTCCCGCACGGGGATTGTCGATCAGGATGAGGTGCATCGGATCGTGCTTTTGCAAACCGGCTGGAAGATAGGCTTGGTCGGCAGCCTGGCAAAAGGGTGGACGGGGAATTTGGCAGGACAGGTGCCTGGGATTTTATATTTTGAGTCCC
>CAYNYN010000283.1:0-5094 GCA_964401445.1 uncultured Saprospiraceae bacterium
CGCCATCGCAGCGACAGGCACGTCAGTCCGCCATCCATCTTTTCGAACTCGCTCATGGGCACCTCGATGATGCGTTTGCCCAGCCTTTCGGCAAAAGCGCGGGCAGTGGGGAACCCCTCGGGCAACAACACGTGCCCGTCGACGGGCAGGCAGTTGGCGGCGTAGGCTTCTTTTTCCGGAAGGGCGAAGACGTCGAGCTCGGACAGCTGGCGGGCGAACCACGAGGTGCCCAGGAAGTGGTCAGCATCCAGCGCCGTGAGGCCCGTCTTGAGGTGCAGCACCCCTTGTACGGGCACCAGTCGCGTGCGGTAGCCTTCGCCCTCCAGGATTTCGGCCAGCTGGCGGGCGCCGTGCTCGTTGGTGCGGCCCGACAGTCCGATGAAAAAAGTATCGCCCACCTGCAGCACGTCGCCCCCTTCGAGCGTGCCCGGCGGCTCGATGCGCGCTATTTGCCGGAAGGCAGCCAGCACCTCGGCGACGGCATGCTGTTCGCCCCGGCGCGAGGGCGCCCCCGGCCGCGTGATGACGGCCGTGTGGTCGGTGACGACGGCCACGTCTTCCACGAAGCAGCCGTCGGGAAAACGGGGATCGGCCTCGAGCACGATCAGTTCGAGGCCGGCACGGCGCAGGGCCGCGCAGTAGGCCTCGTGTTGGCGAAGGGCTTGCTCGTAGTCGGGCGGTCCCAGCGCCGCCGAGCTCAGCCCTTCGGCGAAGTTGGGTCCGGGACGGCGCACCAGCGCATGGGTGAAGTGGTACATGGGCAACAGCGATAGAAATCGGTTAATGGACGATGGACGCCACATGGCGCCTCACGCACGCAGCGAGTCGTCAGGTTTGTTATGTTTGCCGTAAGGCACCCCTGAGGGCTGCTGCAAAAGTGCATTGCTCATCGAAAATCGCCCGACATGAGAGGTTTTCTTTTGTTCGTCCTGCTGTGTTTTTCGGCACATTCGTTTGCCCAGATCGAAAAGGCGCCGCCGCGTCAGCGCGGCGAAGGGCCGTGGCCTCAGCTCATCATTCGGGGGGTCACCCTCATCAACGGCAACGGCGCGCCGCCCTTCGGCCCCGTGGACATCATCATCGAGCAGAACCGCATCAAGCGCATCGTGCCGGTGGGCGCGCCCGGCATGCCGCTCGAGGGCGTGCGCCGGCCCGAGCTGGCTCCCGGCGGCAAGGAACTCGACTGCGAAGGCATGTACGCCCTGCCCGGCTTCGTGGACATGCACGGCCACATCGGCGGCGAGGCGCAGGGCACGCCGGCCGAGTACGTGTTCAAGCTGTGGATGGCCCACGGCATCACCACCATCCGCGACCCGGCCTGTGGCAACGGCCTCGAGTGGGTGCTCGAACACAAGGAAAAAAGCGCGCGCAACGAGATCACGGCGCCGCGCATCATGGCCTACACGGCTTTCGGTCAGGGCTGGGACCACCGCCCCAACACGCCCGAAGAGGCGCGCCAGTGGGTGCGCGAGAACGCCGCCAAAGGGGCCGACGGCATCAAGTTCTTCGGGGCGCCGCCCGAAGTGATGGCCGCCGCCCTCGACGAGAACAAAAAGCTGGGGTTGCGCTCGGCCTGCCACCACGCTCAGATGGACGTGGCGCGCTGGAACGTCCTGCACTCGGCGCGCGCCGGCCTCACCACCATGGAACACTGGTACGGCCTGCCCGAGGCGCTGTTCACCGACCGCACCGTGCAGCACTATCCGCTCGACTACAACTACCGCAACGAGCAGCACCGCTTCGAGGAGGCCGGCAAGCTGTGGAAGCAGGCCGCACCGCCTTATTCCGAGAAATGGAATGCGGTGATGAACGAGCTGATCAGCCTCGACTTCACCATCGACCCCACGTTCAACATCTACGAGGCCAGCCGCGACCTGCACCGTGCGCGCCGCCTCGAATGGCATGAAAAGTACACCCTGCCGTCGCTGTGGCGTTTCTTCCAGCCCAGCCGCATCTCGCACGGCTCCTACTGGCACTACTGGGGCACGGAGCAGGAGGTGGCCTGGAAGGAGAACTACCGTCTGTGGATGACCTTCGTCAACGAGTACAAGAACCGCGGCGGGCGCGTCACGGCCGGCTCCGACTGCGGCTATATCTGGGAGGTGTACGGCTTCGGCTACATCCGCGAGCTGGAGCTGCTGCGCGAGGCCGGCTTCCATCCGCTCGAGGTCATCCGCGCCGCCACCCTCAACGGCGCCGAGGCACTCGGCCTCGACGACCAGATCGGCACCATCGAGCCGGGCAAGCTGGCCGACATCGTCATCGTGGAGGAGAACCCGCTCGAGAACCTGAAGGTGCTCTACGGCACCGGCGCCATCAAGCTCGACGAAAACAACGAGGTGGTGCGCGTCGGCGGCGTGAAGTACACCATCAAGGACGGCATCGTGTACGACGCCAAACAATTGCTCGAAGACGTGGCGCGCATCGTCGAGGAAGCCAAGAAGCGCGAGGGCTTCGAGATCAGGCAGCCCGGCGCCGACTGGTGACGTTGTGCAAAGGGACGGTCGCCTTTCGGCAAAAGCAGCCCGCCCCCACGTTTTGCCTGCACCAAATGCCGGATACCATGGAATTCACCGATCAGCTCGGACGCCAGGTCGTGCTCCACACCTTCCCGCCTCGGCGCATCGTGTCGCTGGTGCCCTCGCAGACGGAGCTGCTGGCCGACCTGGGCCTCGAAGAGGAGGTCGTGGGCATCACCAAGTTCTGCGTGCATCCGGGGCGCTGGTTCCGCACCAAGACGCGCGTGGGGGGCACCAAGAAGCTGCACCTCGACCGCATCGAGGCCCTGCAGCCCGACCTCGTCCTCGCCAACAAGGAGGAAAACGAGCGCGGCCAGATCGAAGCCCTGGCCGCACGTTTCCCCGTCTGGGTCAGCGATGTGGCCAACCTCGAGGACGCCCTCGACATGATCCGCAGGGTCGGCGACCTGACCGGCAAACGCCGGCCTGCCGAGGACCTGGCCCGACGCATCCGCGAAGGGTTTGCCCGGCTGCGCGACGCCTCCAGCCAGGCGCCGCCGTTGCGCGTGGCCTACTTCATCTGGCGCCAGCCATGGATGGTGGCCGGCGGCGACACCTTCATCCATTCCGTCCTCGAGGCTGCCGGCTTCCGCAACGTATTTGCCGAAAGGCAGCGCTATCCGGAAGTGACGATGGAAGAGGTGGCGCAGGCCGCGCCCGACGTGCTGCTCCTGTCGTCGGAGCCGTTTCCCTTTGGCGAGAAGCACGTGCACGAACTGGCCGAATTGTTGCCGCATATTCCCGCGGTGCTCGTCGACGGCCAGCTGTGCTCGTGGTATGGCAGTCGGCTGCTGTACACACCCGACTATTTGGGTGCGTTGCACCAGCGCCTTGTCGGCAGGGCATCGTAGTTTCAGGCTTGCACCCAAAAACGCCATTCATGAGTCGTCTTTTCGCACTGTTCGTGCTGCTTTTGCTCACACCGGCGCTCCCCGCGCAGCGCGCCGCCGAGGCGGCAGGTCCGGCATTTCGTGCCGGCAGGGTCGTGCTGCAGCTGGATGCCGGTCAGCCCTACTCCACTTTTTCCGCTGCCTTTCGGCAAATGCATCCGCGCGTGCCGCTGCCGCTGCGCGTCCGGGCGCTGTCCGAGCCGCTCGGCCTGTGGCTGGTAGCCGTGCCGGAAGGGCGGGAGCGAGAGATGGTGGATGCCTTTCGGCAAATGCCTCAGGTGCGCGCCGCCCAGCTCGACTACGAGGCACGGCCCCGCACCACCCGCCCCGACGATCCGCTCTACACCCAGCAGTGGGCCCTCGAAGCCATCGGCGCACCCGACGTGTGGGACATCACCACGGGTGGCCACGCCCCCTCGGGCCGCGAGATCGTCATCGCCGTGGTGGATGGCGGCTTCGACATCTGGCACGAAGACCTCATCGCCAACATCTGGACCAACCCGCACGAAGTGCCCGGCGACGGCATCGACAACGACGACAACGGCTACGTGGACGACATCTACGGCTGGAACTTCATCACCGACAGCCCCGAGCACAAGGTCAACGGCAGCCTGCCCAACCCCAACCACGGCAACAACGTCTGCGGCGTCATCGGCGCCGAAGGCAACAACGCCCTCGGCGTGGCAGGCGTCAACTGGCAGGTGAAGATCCTGCCCATGGAAGGGCGCTACGTGTCCGAGATCGTCGAGGCCTTTGCCTATGCGCTCCAGCTGCGCGCGCGCTACAACGCCACCCAGGGCCAGGAAGGCGCCTTCGTGGTGGCCGTCAACGGTTCACTGGGCATCGACCAGGTGTGGTGCGACGAGATCCCGGCCTGGCAGGCCATGTACGACCAGCTGGGCCAGCAAGGCATCCTCAGCGTGGCGGCCACCACCAACGACAGCCTCGACGTGGACCAGAAAGGCGACATGCCCACCACCTGTCCCAGCGAGTTCCTCATCACCGTCACGGCCTCCGACGAGCGCGACCTGCACGTCAAGTCGGGCTATGGGGCCACCTCCATCGACCTGGCTGCCCCCGGCCGCAACATCACCACCACGGCCAACGACCACGGCTACAGCACGGGGCAGGGAGGCACCTCCATGGCCGCGCCCTTCGTGGCCGGCGCCATCGGCATGCTGTATGCCATGCCCGTAGCCGAGCTGGAGGCGCTGGCCCTCGACGACCCGCCCGCCGCAGCCCGCCTCGTGCGCGACGCCATCCTGCAGACGGTAGCGCCCGTGCCCAACCTCGAAGGCAAGAGCGTCACGGCGGGCCGCCTCGACCTGTTCGAAGCCATGCACTTCCTGCATGCCTGGACCATCGCGCGCAGCGACGAGCGCGAGGCCGGCAACTTCTATTTTACCTACACGGGCTACCGGGGCCTGCTACGCGTGTGGCCCAATCCCTTTGCCGGCGGCGAGTTGCAGCTCACCTATGCCACGCCGGCTTTCGAGCCCGTGACGCTCTACGTGTACGACATGCACGGCAGACTCATGTACGAAAAGGAGCAGACCACCACCGCCTTCGAGCCCCAGACCATCCGCATCCCCGACGCAGCGGCATGGCCGGCAGGCGTCTACGTGGCTGCCCTCAAAAGCGATATCCATCCGCCCATCACCCAGCGCATCGTCAAAGTGCCCTGA
>CAYNYN010000284.1:0-5082 GCA_964401445.1 uncultured Saprospiraceae bacterium
CCGATTTCACCGATTCAACCGGTTCAACCGATTGGCGCCCTGGCGCGAGGATACCCTTACTCCTCTTCCTCCTGCCAGTCGGTCTGCACGAGGTACACCACGACCAGCCCTGCCACCAGGATGAGCAGGCGGAACAGGAAGCCCCAGCCGGGGCCCAGGGCATCGAGCCACATGAGGAAGGTGAACTGCAAACCGACCGCCTGCAGGATGAGCGAGATGAAGCCCAGCATGAACATCAGGAATCCGATAACCGTCCAGCCCGTTTTCGACATGGCGCGTTGCGTTTTGCGGGTCGGCGCGACCCCGTTTTGCGAAAGCAGCACAAAGGTAAACATCTGAAGGCCGCAGGCACCTCATCCACCCACACTGATCTGGCCAAGGGGCGCCGTGATGCCCAGCCGCAGGTGCAGGGCGGCTCGGCGCTCGGGGAATTTGTTCCACACGGCATCGACCCGGAACAGGCGGAACAGCCCGAAGCCGAGGTTGCCCAGGCCCACTCCCCATTCCCAATAGGCCGGCAGCTCGGCAGTGTGCAGATAGCGCATGCTGACGATGGTTTCCAGATGCAGCTTCCGCAAAAGGGGCAGGCGATCGAGCAAGGCGCCCCGGAAGTTGTGTTCGGCCGCGAGCGACACCCACGGTCCCCGTGTGGACCAGTCGTAGTACGGCAGGGCAAAGAAGCGGTGCAGATAGCTGCCCGAGGGCATGAACCAGATCTCGTTGCCGTCGAAGTGGAAGAGCTGGGCCAGGCTGACGTAATCATCGGACAATAGCGTGCCCCCTTGCCACAGCAGGGCCGACTCGCCCCAGCGCCCCAGATCGATGCCGCTGCGCTCCAGCCCGAGCCGCAGCCGCCAGAAATCGAACAGGGGACCGTCGGCGGCATGCCAGTCGAGGGGCTGCCCGCGCACCAGCTCAGCGCGCAGCACCGGCCACTTGCTCGGCAGCTCGATCCGGAAATCGGGATAGCGCACGTAGCGCTGCCCGGGCTGATAGCGCAGGGCGAGGCCCACCAGCAGGCCCTCACCCTGGTACGGCAGCGGGTCGGGCCACGCGCCGGCCGGCCGGAGCTCGTTGGGGGCGTAGGGCTGCTCCTTCTTTTTGCAAAAGCAGTAATCGGTGTGGTTGCTCAGCGGATCCTCGCGCACCAGCTCGCCCGTCAGCTCCACCTGCACGCCATCGAGCGGCTTGCTCGACAGGGACAGGCCCAGCCAGCGCCGGTCGTAGAGGCGCACCACGTGGCGTTTGCCGTAAAGGCTGTACAGCTCGTTCATGATGGGGCTTACCGGCTCGCGCGCATTGAACTGGCGCGCCGCACGCCCCCCGGAAAGGCGCACCGTGGTTTGTGTCAGCCGGTCGAAGCGGTAGCTGCCCCACCCCTCCACGCGCAGTTGCCTTTCGGCAAATGCGTACTCGGGCCGCACACCCAGCTCGAGCCGGCGCTCCTTGTCCGCTCCAAGCCGCCAGGTGCCCGATGCCGGCAGCGAGAGGTACAGGCCACGCACGGCGTCGAAGCCGTTGTTCAGCAGCGGCGAGCCAATGGACCAGCTGCGCTTTTCCCAGGTGTTGGTATGCGTGTAGCCGGTGTAGAGCGCGATCGGGGTAAAGCGGTTGTTGGCCCGATCCACCGAGTCGAGCCAGGGGCGCGACTGGTGCACCTCGGCGATGCTGTCCTTGACGCGGTAGTCGAGGCGCTCGGCGCGGGCCAGCGGCACCGGCCGGATGGCCTCCCAGTAGAGCGAATCGCGATGGGGCGCATCATCCTCCATGCGCATGAGCTCGTTGCCGAAAAAGCCTTTCGGGAAATCGGGTTCCAGATCGTAGTTGCGGAAGATGCCGAGAAAGTCGCCTGCCAGCTCGATGCCCATCACGCGCATCTTCAGCTGTATGTGTTGTGAAAACACGCGCCAGATGGAATCACGCACCGGCAGATAGGTTTGCCGCAAGGCCAGGGTATCCACGACGGGGTTGTTCAGGGCCGCCCCATTCACCCACACATCGACGCTGCGGATGTTCCACAGGCCCTCCACGATGTGTATGTCGCCGTGGAAGGCCGGCAGCTCGGCGTTTTTTGGCGAAAGCCGGATCTGATAGACCAGCCGCCCCTCCTCGTCGGGCCAGGCGCCCACCAGCTCATAGTCGTAAAAGCCGAACGCTCCCGGTGCGATGGGCGAGACGATGTCGCGCACGAAGTCGATGGTCGGCTCGTAGAAGTTCAGATCGAGGTCGGCCGCCGAGTTGAAGGTGATGGCCTGGGCGTCGCCACTCACTTTGGAGCTGACGATCACCTCGCGCCGCTTGTCGGGCCACTGGTAGTGGTAGCGCGATACCGTCTCCGACAGGTACACGAAGCCGCGCCCGGCCGTGTCGAGCCCCATGGCCGCGGGATCGACCGGCATGCCCAGGATCTGGTCGGGCATCTTCAGGATGCGCACGGCCCCCTTCACGTAGGCATCGCAACTGAAGGCGCGCACCTGGCGGAGCCAATACGTTCGGCGCTCCATCGCGCGGCGGATGATGGGATGGGCCGGATTTTCGCCGGCACGCACCTCCACCAGGCCCAGCTCGACGGACTGCGGCCGCAAGGCCACGTCCTGCCGCAGCTCGTCGCCTTCGGCGAGCCGCACGCGCACCACCTGCGGCTCATAACCAAGGTAGGAAAATACGATGCGCCAGGTGCCCGCCTCGAGCGGCAGCTCGTACCACCCTTCGCCATTGGTGGTGGTGCCCCGCGTGGTGCCTTCGACATATACGTCGGCAAAAGGCAAGGGCCGTCCTTGTTCGTCGGTTACCAGCCCGTGCACGGTTTGCCCGGGCAATCCAAGTGGCAGGAAGGCCAGGAGGGCCAGCACAAAGTGTTTCATTCGGCAATCGGGTTTTTCGGAAATTCCGTCCGGTTCAGTCCTTGAACGGACGTCGCTGCACCCATTCCACCTTGGGCTCGAGATAGTCGATCAGCCGGGGCAGCAAGGTGTTGTGGATGCTGCTGCGATGGCGCAGAAAGCAGTTCATCTCTTCGGGTTCGGCACCGATCGACGACTTGATCTCGAGGGCCGTACGCCCCAGCACCAGCGATTCACGCTTGTGGGCAATGGCCAGGCCGACCAGGTGGTACAGCATGTTGAGGTAGATCTGACAGCTCGGGTTGTATGCGGGCTCGTAGCCGAGGAAGTGGGCATCCATCTGTGGGCCATTCAGGACGGCAGTATTGAACCCGACGAGCCGGTCGTCATCGAACCAGCCCGTGACGATGAAGTCGTCGCCGAGGGCCTCCTTCACGCGCACGAAGTAATCCGGATGCAGCAGGAAGGCATTGAAATCGGCCTGGTCGGCGATGTGCTTGTACAGCCGGTAAATCTCGGCTGCGCGGGCCTGCACTTCCTCGAGCGACAGTGGGCGCGTCTGCAGCCGGGCCGCTTTTTTTCGGGCCCGCCGCGCCCGCACGCGGTACTTGGAGGTCATGTCGGCCAGGTAATCGTCGAACGTCTGCCAGGGGGGCCGGATGCGCAGCACCATGTTGGGCTGAAAGGTAGCCGTCTGGTACTGCCGACGCACGAAGGTGGCCGTCACCTTGCGCCATTGCACCGGGAAATCCTTCACCAGCGCCACTGCGGGTTTGCGCGCCCGGGTGCTGATATCGTCGGTCAGGCGATCGAGGCATTCCGCCACCACCTCCAGCGCGCGCGCCGGCACCACCCTTTCGGAAAAATGGAACGCATGGGGGCCCGTCACCAGCAGGTTGCCGCACACGATGCCGTCGAACGCAAACTGGCGCGCCATGTACGACTTGAAGAGCTTCAGCAAAGCCTGGATGGTGCACACGGGGGCCGGCTCAGCCGTGTTCAGGCTCCTGTCCGGTTGGAAATGCATCAGTTGCGTGTAGATCACGCCCACGGGCTGACCCTTTTGCCACACGACCACGTATCTGAACTCCATGTCGTCAGGTGCGGCCTGCTCCAGCGCCGCCAGGTAAGTCGTCTTCAGGAAGTGGTTGTCGCCAGGCTCGGCGCGCTGCCACCACGGTGCGGCCTCCCGCATGGAGCGGAACACCTTGTACTGAAACGATTGCCGGCCCAGCCGTATGGCGGGCGCATTTGCCAATAATCTGGTCATCTGGAGCTCGGGATGATGTGTGGTCATGGGCATCGAATTGGATTTCTGGTCGGATCCGGGGCTTGCCGACTATTGCTTTCGCAAAAATGGGCCAAATGTTCCAGCGAAACAGCCATATTGGTCGCCTGGTTGTCGTCAAAGATGCATGTACCTACACTTTATTGGCGACACAATTGACAACTGGCTCATTTCTATAGACAAAACGATGCCATGAATCCTCCAAAAAAATTCAAGCTGCCCGCAGAAGGCTACTACCTCGACGGGCCCAAGGAACGGCGCAACGAGCTGCTTTTCGCCATGGAAGTGTTTTGGGAGTTCATCAAAGGCTTCCGGGCGCTGCACTTCGTCGGACCCTGCATCACCGTATTCGGATCGGCGCGCTTCAGGGAAGGTCACCCCTGGTACGAAAAGGCGCGTGAGGTGGGCCGCGCCATCGCGGCCATGGGCTTCACTACCATGACCGGTGGCGGCCCCGGCGTGATGGAAGGGGCCAACCGCGGTGCCTGGGAAGCAGGCGGCAAATCGGTTGGCTGCAACATCGTGCTGCCCCACGAGCAGGAGCCCAACCCCTACCTGCACAAGTGGGTCAACATCCGCTACTTCTTCGTGCGCAAGGTGCTGCTGCACAAGTACAGCTACGCCTTCATCGTGCTGCCCGGCGGCTGGGGCACCATGGACGAGCTGTTCGAGACGCTCACCCTCTCCCAGACGGGCATCGTGCCCGACTTTCCCGTGGTGCTCATGGGCAAGGAGTACTACCAGCCGCTTTGGGATTTCCTCCACGAAATGGTCGAGGCAGGGACGATCTCGCCCGAAGACCTGGACCTCATCAAGTTCACCGACTCGGTCGAGGAAGCCATGGCGCACATCCAGTCTTTCGTCCAGCGCAACTTCAAGGTGGTGCGCAAGCCGCGACCGCTATGGTGGTTCCTCGAGAAGGCGTGAGGTTGGTTGGAGGATTCGAGGATT
>CAYNYN010000285.1:0-2785 GCA_964401445.1 uncultured Saprospiraceae bacterium
GTCTCGACATCGCCGCAGCCTGTTCCGAGCATCGGGAAGTCTCAACCATTGATTCCTCTGCCTTATTTTGTGCCATGCCTTTCGGCAAATGTCACCCGATTGTTGATCTACAAATACCCTGACCATGAGAATCCTGTCCAGCCTGCTGATGCTGGTGGCATGGAGCTGGCTGCTGCCGGCCCAGGAAGCCATCAAGTGGCAAACGCCACCCGATCCGCTCCCCCAGCTCATCGACGCACCCCGCACCCCGTCGGTTCAGCTCAGCCCCGACGGGCAGTGGCTGCTGGTGCGCCACTACCAGAACCACCCCACCATCGCCGATCTGGCGCAGCCCGAGCTGCGGCTGGCCGGCCTGCGCATCAACCCGCGCACCAACGGCCCCAGCCGGGCCACCGCCTTCGTCGACCTCGAGCTGGTGCCCGTCCAGTCGGGCGAGGCGCGCCCCGTCGAGGGCCTGCCCGCCGATGCCCGCATCACCGAGATGCGATGGTCGCCCGACGGGCAGCGCCTGGCCTTCCTGCACACGGCCCGCGACGGCATCGAGCTGTGGGTGCTCGACCTGGCTGCGGCCCGCTGTCGCCGCCTGACGGGCCCCATTGTCAACGACGTGCTGGGCAAGGCCTTCGACTGGCATGCCGACAGCCGCACCCTCCTGGTCAAGACCGTGCCTGCCGACCGCGGTGCGCCGCCCCGGGCGCCCGAGGTGCCTGAGGGCCCCATCGTGCGTTCGAGCGAGGAGGGCGGCAAGGCGCCGGCACGCACCTACCAGGACCTGCTGAAGAGCCCCTACGACGAAGACCTGTTCGAATACTACGCCACGGCCGAGCTGACCATGGTCGATGCCCTTACGGGAAATGCCAAACCGCTCGGCATCCGCGGCATCGTCAGCGATTTCGACTATTCGCCTGACGGCAAATACCTCCTCGTCGAAGCCATCCACCGGCCGTTCTCGTGGCTGGTGCCCTGGTACCGCTTCGCCCATACCGTCAGGCTCTACGACAGCAAGGGGCAGGAGGTGCGCACGCTGGCCGACCTGCCTGCTGCCGAGCAGCTGCCCAAAGGGTTCATGGCCGTGCCCGTCGGCCCCCGCAGCTTCCAATGGCGCGCCGACGCGCCGGCCACCCTGTTCTGGGTAGAGGCCATGGACGGCGGCGACCCCAAGCGCCAGACCGACGTGCGCGACCGCCTCTACTACCTCGAAGCGCCCTTCAAGGGCCAGCCGCAGCGCGCCCTCGACATGGCATTGCGCTTTCGCGGCATTCAGTGGGGCGGCCCCGACCTGATGCTCGTGCACACGCGCTGGTGGAACACGCGCCGCGAGCAGACGCTGGCCTGGGCGCCGGCCCGCCCCGACGAGGCGCCGCGCCTGCTGTGGGACCGCTCGTACGAGGACCGCTACACCGACCCGGGCGACTTCCTCACCCGGCCCAACCAGTGGGGCCGCCCCGTGCTGGTGCGCGACGCGCCCGGCAACCTGTTCCTGGCCGGGCTGGGGGCCTCGCCCGAGGGCAACAAGCCCTTCCTCGACCGCTACGACCCTATCACAGGCGAAAAGCAGCGCCTGTGGCAGTCGGAAGCGCCCTGGTACGAGCGGGTGATCGACATGGTGGATGTGCGCGGCGGCGCCTTCCTCACGCTGCGCGAAAGCACCAACGTGCCACCCAACTACTTCGTCCGCGTGTGGAAAAACGACACGCTGATCCAGCGCACTTTCTTCCCCAACCCGTATACGGCCCTCGAGGGCGTGACCAAGGAGTTCATCCGCTTCGAACGCGAAGACGGCGTGGGCCTGACCGGCACGCTCTATTTGCCGAAAGGCTATGACAAGGAAAAGGACGGGCCGCTGCCCGTGTTCATGTGGGCCTATCCGCGCGAGTACAAGGACGCCGACGCAGCCAGCCAGGTGACGGGCTCCCCTTACTCGTTCGTGCGGGTCAGTCCGTCGTCGCCGGTGCTGTGGGTCACGCGCGGCTATGCCGTGTTCTACAACGTCTCGATGCCCGTCATCGGCGAGGGCGACGAGGAACCCAACGAGACCTTCGTGGAGCAACTGCAGATGAACGCCGCCGCGGCGGTCAAAGTGCTGGCCGACATGGGCGTGGGCGATCCGCAGCGCGTGGCCATCGGCGGGCACAGCTATGGCGCCTTCATGACGGCCAACCTGCTGGCCCATACCGACCTGTTCGCGGCAGGCATCGCGCGCAGTGGCGCCTACAACCGTACCCTCACGCCCTTCGGCTTCCAGTCGGAAGAGCGCACGTGGTGGGAGGCGCCCGAGACGTACTACAAGATGTCGCCCTTCAACTTCGCGCACCAGATCAAGGAGCCGCTGCTGCTCATCCACGGCATGGCCGACAACAACTCCGGCACCTATCCGATGCAGAGCGAGCGCATGTTCGCGGCCCTGAAGGGGCATGGGGCCATCGCGCGGCTCGTCATGTTGCCGCACGAAAGCCACGGCTATCGCGCCCGCGAGTCGCTGATGCACGTGGCCTGGGAGACGGATCGATGGCTGGAGAAGTACGTGAAAAACAGAAAGGTGGAGCGACCGAAAGAGACCCCCACCACAAATGACCGGAACTGACCAAAGCGAGCGAGGCAGGCCATGGGCCTGCCTCTTTTTTTGATGGTCTGTAGGGCGAAA
Source organism: uncultured Saprospiraceae bacterium (assembly GCA_964401445.1). Taxonomy (GTDB): domain Bacteria; phylum Bacteroidota; class Bacteroidia; order Chitinophagales; family Saprospiraceae; genus WFYJ01. The sequence goes on from CAYNYN010000285.1 coordinate 2,645, forward strand.
TTTTTTTTTTGCTGCCTCGTAGTGCGAAATTCATTTCGCAGGCTTGTAGGGCGAAATTTATTTCGCCCATAATAGGGAAAGATGATTGGCTTTCAGTGGATTCGGAAGATGGTTGGTCTTCTTTTCCAGCTCGGACGAGAT
>CAYNYN010000285.1:2885-5070 GCA_964401445.1 uncultured Saprospiraceae bacterium
GCTAATCGCGCAGCCACAAGGGCGCGCCACCCATGATGAGCAGGTAGAGGCCTGCCGCGGCCAGCAAGGCCACGATGCTGAGCGACATCAAGGTGAAATACCGCCGCGGCACCTTGCTGCGCTCGATCAGCTCGACGAGCAGGGAGGTGAGCAGGATGGCCGTGAGGATGAAGACCAGGATCACCGTCAGCAGCGTGGCGATGTAGTCGTCGATCAGCCAGAGTGCAAGGAAGACGACCAGCTCGATGAAAAACACATCCCGGTGGCGCAAACGGGGTATCTTCATGCGACAATGATAAGCCATGCCCCGTGTTTGGCGGAAGCCGGGCGTTCATTTTTTGGCGACAGCCGGATAAAAACCGACTACCATGCGTCTTTCGTTTGCCCTTTCGGGATTGGCATTGCTGGCTCTGGCAGGCTGCCGCGTCGATCCGCCACCTGCGCCGGCACCCACGGGGTTCTTCGAGACGCTGGAGGCAGGCAGCACCTTCCATTATGCCCTCTTCACCGGCGAAAACTACTACGACCCCGCCGACACGGCCCTCACCTACCATCCCGACACGCTGGTGTGGGAGGTGACGGCCCATCCCGAAGCGCACGTGTGGGAGGTGCGCGAGTACCTGACCGAAGGCTCGGCTTCGAAGTGGGGCGACGGGCCGGCCCCCTGGCCCGATTCGGTGTTCACCTACCGCCTGCGCGTGGCAGGCGACACGCTCTTTGCCGAAGCGCTCGATCCCGACGGCTGGCTGTGGTCGCGCCTCTTCCAGGGGCATCCCCTGCCGCTGGCCCCCGTGACCGACAACCCCGCTACCATCACCGGCTGGAAAACCGACCTGTCCTACTGCGAGTGCGACCGCATGGCCCATGCCGATCAGTGGACCCTGTTCGGCAAAATCTACTACCAGCTCAATCTGGCTATCCTCAATGGCTGGATGGCGGTGGACGGGCCGGGCTTCACCTACGTCTATAGCCAGCAATACGGCCTGTTGCGCAGCGTGAGCTACAGCTGGTGGACCCAGTCGGGCGTGGGTTGGGATCGGTTTCCGGCCGACTGACCGATTTCTCTTGCCCTGTGCTTCGGCCTATCTTGGCGCCTGAATGCAATCGTTTCACCGGGCGCCCGCAAGGGATGCGCCTTTTCATGCTTTCGCAAAATGGCAGGCAACACTTTCGGTACGCTGTTCCGCATCACCACTTTTGGCGAAAGCCACGGTCCCGCCATCGGCGTGGTCATCGACGGCTGTCCGGCCGGCATCGAGGTGGACGAGGAGCTGCTGCGGCGCGAGCTGGCACGCCGCCGCCCGGGGCAGTCGGCCATCGTCACGCAGCGCAAGGAAACCGACGAGGTCGAGATCCTGTCGGGCGTGTTCGAGGGGCGCACCACGGGCATGCCCATCGCCCTGCTCATCCGCAATCGCGACGCCCGCTCGCGCGACTACAGCCACATCGCCGACAAGTACCGCCCTTCCCATGCCGACTTCAGCTGGGAGGCGCGCTACGGCCTGCGCGACTATCGCGGCGGGGGCCGGTCGTCGGCGCGCGAGACGGCTGCCCGCGTGGCCGCAGGGGCTTTCGCCAAAATGCTGTTGCGCACCCTCGGCGTCGCGGTGCACGCGTGGGTGAGCCAGGTGGGCGACATCCGCCTCGAGGCCGCGTGGCACCAGCTCGACTTGTCGCTGACCGAGTCCAATCCGGTGCGCTGCCCCGACCCCGACACGGCGGCCCGCATGGAAGCCCTGATCCGCGAGGTGCGCAAGGCCGGCGACACCATCGGCGGGGTGGTGAGCTGCGTGGCCACGGGCGTGCCGGCCGGCCTGGGCGAGCCCGTCTTCGACCGCCTGCACGCCGACCTGGGCAAGGCCATCCTCAGCATCAACGCCTGCAAGGGCTTCGAATACGGTTCGGGCTTCGATGGGGTGCGCCTGCGCGGCTCGCAGCACAACGATCCGTTCTACGCCGACGAGGAGGGCCGTATCCGCACGCGCACCAACCACTCGGGCGGCATCCAGGGCGGCATCAGCAACGGCATGCCCATCTACTTCCGCGCCGCCTTCAAACCGGTGGCGACCATCGTGCCCGAACAGGAGTCGGTCGATCGGCAGGGGCGCCCCACCACCGTCGAAGGCAAGGGCCGACACGACCCCTGCGTGGTGCCCCGCGCCGTGCCCATCGTCGAGGCGATGAC
>CAYNYN010000286.1:0-1390 GCA_964401445.1 uncultured Saprospiraceae bacterium
CTCAACGTCGCCGCGTAAGCGGCGTATCAACAAGCCGCGAAGCGGCTATCAACACCGAGCGGGAGCGAGTCTCAACCGCCAGACCCTCAAATCCTCTTTGAAAATGCCCGGGACCACCCACTCGACCCTCGATGCCGGTTTTTTCCCAATTGGGTATATATGCCCTCGCTCATTCGCCCATCATCAATCACGCAATCATGGATTACTTCAAGGAATCACTCATTTTGCACAAGCGCCTGAAGGGCAAAATCCGCATCGTGCCCAAGATGGACGTGCGCACCACCGACGACCTCTCGCTCGTCTATTCGCCCGGCGTGGCGGCGCCCTGCCAGGAGATCGCCCGTGACCCCGACACGGTGTGGGACTACACCATCAAGAGCAATACGGTGGCCATCGTGAGCGACGGCTCGGCGGTGCTGGGCCTCGGCAACATCGGCGCGCATGCCGCCATTCCGGTGATGGAGGGCAAGGCCATGCTCTTCAAGCGCTTTGCCAACATCGATGCCTTCCCCATCTGCCTCGACACGCAGGACACGGAAAAGATCATCGAGACGATCCGTATGATCGCGCCGGTGTTCGGTGGCATCAACCTCGAGGACATCGCGTCGCCGCGCTGCTTCGAGATCGAGGAGCGGCTGCAGGACCTGGGCATCCCGGTGTTTCACGACGACCAGCACGGCACGGCCATCGTGACGCTGGCGGCGCTGATCAATGCTGCAAAGGTGGCCGGCAAGTCGCTGGCCCAGCTGCGCGTCGTCATCAACGGGGCGGGGGCTGCCGGCATCGCCATTGCGCGCCTGCTGCGCTGCCAGGACATGGACACCGACCTGTGCATCCCCGTGAAGGAGGTCATCGTCTGCGATACCAAAGGCATCATCCATCGCGATCGCGACGACCTCAACGACGTGAAGAAGGGCTTGCTCCAGTTCACCAACCGCTACGATCGCAAGGGCAGCCTGCGCGATGCCCTGAAGGGGGCCGACGTGTTCATCGGGGTGAGCGTGGGCAACCTGCTCACCGCCGACGACATCCGCCTCATGGCCGAGCGCCCCATCATCTTCGCCATGGCCAACCCCATCCCTGAGATCATGCCCGAAGAGGCCAAAAAGGGTGGCGCCGTGGTGGTGGGTACGGGCCGCAGCGACCTGCCCAACCAGGTGAACAACGTGCTGGGCTTCCCGGGCATCTTCCGCGGCGCACTCGATGCGCGTGCCCGCCGTATCACCCCCTCGATGAAGCTGGCCGCCGCCTTCGCCATCGCCGACTGCGTCAAGGACCCGCGCCCCGATTACGTCATCCCCGCCACGCTCGAAGAGCAGGTCGAGTGGCGCGTGGCCCGCGCCGTGAAAGAGGCGGCCCTGAAGGATCCCAAGGCGCGGTGATGCGAGAG
>CAYNYN010000286.1:1490-5050 GCA_964401445.1 uncultured Saprospiraceae bacterium
AATGACGATGGACAATGGACGATGGACTATCTATGATGGACGTCGTCACGCGTTACGGTGTCACGCGTTACGGTGTTACGTCGTCCATCTGGATGCCCGAGCAAAAATGAAACAGGTGGAGCCGTGCAGGCAGCGGGCCTGCTGCTCCGGCCATATCTTTGTGCCCCGTGAACAAGGACGTATTGGAATCGCTATTCGAACGGTTTGACCGACACCCCAAACTGGAACCCATCCGCCGGGCGTTGTCCGGCAACGGACCCGCACGCCTGTACCTCAAGGGCCTGCGCGGCGCGCAGGACGCTTTCCTGCTTGGGGCGCTGGCCCGCAGCGAGCAGCGCACCTTCGTGGTGATTGCTACCGACAAGGAAGAGGCGGCGTACCTGCAAAACGATCTGGCGGCCCTGCTGCCCGGCTGGCCCGTCCATTTCCTGCCCGACAGCTTCAAGCGACCCCGCTATTTTGCCGAGGTGGTGGCCCACCAGGTGCAGGAGCGCACCGAAGTGATCAACCAGCTGACGCACGCCCCCCGCCGCAGCCACCTCATCGTCACCTACCCCGAGGCCCTGCTCGAGCTGGTGGTGCGCCCCGACGCCATCGAGCAGACGCGCATCGTGGTGCGCCAGGGCGAGCGGCTCGACCTCGATTTTCTCGTCGAGGTGCTGACCGAGTACGGCTTCACGCGCGAGGACTTCGTGTACGAGCCGGGGCAGTACAGCATCCGCGGCGGCATCGTGGATCTGTTTTCGTTTGGCAACGACTATCCCTACCGCATCGAGCTGTTCGACGACGAGGTGGAGAGCATCCGCTCGTTCGATCCGCTGAGCCAGCTGTCGGTGCGCGCCATCGAGTCAGTGCACATCATCCCGAACGTGCAGACGCGTTTTGGCGAAAGCCAGAAAGCCCCGCTGACCGACATTTTGCCGGAAGGCACGCTGATCTGGATCAAGGATGCGCAGATGCTGCGCGACCGCCTGGTGCAGACGGCCGATGAGCTGGCCGCCTTCGCCGCCGACATGGACAAGCTGCCGGAAGAGGAGCAGGTGGCACTGGTGCGCGAGCGCGCCTTCGCCGACACCGACGCGCTGGTGCAGGGCCTGGAACGGCGCCATCTGGCGCTGGCAGGCGGCCGGCCCACGGGCGGCAGGTGGCAGGAGGTGGCCTTTGCGGCCAAACCGCAGCCCAGCTTCAACAAGAACTTCTCGTTGCTGATCGACCATTTGCGGCAACAGCAGAAGGCCGGGTTCGACACCTTCCTCTTTGCCGAAAACCCGCGCCAGCTCGACCGCCTCGAGGCCATCTTCGAAGACCTGGACGCGCGCGTGCGCTGGCAGCCCGTGCCGGTGGGTATCCATGCCGGCTTCGTGGACGAAGACTTGCGCCTGGCCTGCTATACCGACCACCAGATCTTCCAGCGCTTCCACCGCTACAAGCTCAAGCGCGGATTTACCAAGGACAAGGCGCTCAACCTCAAGCTGCTGCGCGAGCTCAAGCCCGGCGACTACGTGGTGCACATCGACCACGGCGTGGGGCGCTTCTCGGGTCTCCAGAAGCTGGAGGTGAACGGTCACGTGCAGGAGTGCGTCCGCATCTTCTACGCCAACGACGACGTGCTCTACGTGGGCATCAACTCGCTGCACAAGCTGTCGAAGTACAGCGGCGCCGAGGGGCACAAGCCGCGCCTCAACAAGCTGGGGTCCGACGCCTGGCAGAACCTCAAGCGGCGCACCAAGAAGAAGGTCAAAGACATCGCCGCCGAGCTGATCAAGCTGTATGCGCGCCGCAAAGCATCGGAGGGCCACGCCTTCCCGCCCGACGACTACCTGCAGCACGAGCTGGAGGCGTCGTTCATCTACGAAGACACGCCCGACCAGCTCAAGGCCACGCAGGAGGTGAAGGAAGACATGATGAAGCCGTACCCCATGGACCGCCTCGTGTGCGGCGACGTGGGCTTCGGCAAGACCGAGGTGGCCATCCGGGCGGCCTTCAAGGCCGTGGTGGGCGGCAAGCAGGTGGCCGTGCTGGTGCCCACCACCATCCTGGCCCTGCAGCACTACAAGACGTTTTCCGAAAGGCTCGCGGAATTCAACCTGCGCATCGACTACCTGAACCGCTTCAAGACTGCCGCCCAGAAGCGCGAGGTGTATCGGAAAATCAGGGAGGGCGAGCTGGACATCGTCATCGGCACGCATGCCCTGCTCAACAAGCAGGTGCAGTTCAAGGACCTGGGCCTGCTCATCATCGACGAGGAGCAGAAGTTCGGCGTGGCCGCCAAGGAGAAGCTGCGCCAGCTCAAGGTGAACGTGGACACGCTCACGCTGACGGCCACGCCCATCCCGCGCACGCTGCAGTTCTCGCTCATGGCCGCGCGCGACCTGAGCATCATCCGCACGCCGCCGCCCAACCGCCAGCCCATACACACCGAGATACGCGTGTTCAACGAGGCGCTCATCAAGGAGGCCATCTACTACGAGGTGCAGCGCGGCGGCCAGGTCTTCTTCGTGCACAACCGCGTCAAGACGCTGCCGCAAATGGTGGAGATGGTGCGGCGCCTGTGTCCCGACGTGGACGTGGCCATGGCCCATGGCCAGATGGACAGCAAGACGCTCGAAAAGACGCTGGTGGACTTCATCGAACGGCGCTACGAAGTGCTGGTGTGCACCAACATCATCGAGACGGGGCTCGACATCCCCAACGCCAACACCATGCTCATCCACAACGCCCACCAGTTCGGCCTCAGCGACCTGCACCAGCTGCGCGGCCGCATCGGGCGCAGCAACAAGAAGGCCTTCTGCTACCTGCTGTGCCCGCCCATGTCGGTGCTCACGCCCGAGGCGCGCAAGCGCCTGCGCACCATCGAGGAGTTCAGCGAGCTGGGCAGCGGCTTCGAGATCGCCATGCGCGACCTCGACATCCGCGGCGCGGGCAACCTGCTGGGCGCCGAGCAGAGCGGCTTCATCAACGAGGTGGGCTACGAGACCTTCCAGCGCATCCTCGACGAGGCGCTGCAGGAGCTCAAGGAAGAGGAGTTCAGGGAGCTGTTTGCCGAAGAGCAGGCCAAAAAACAGGAGTTCGTGCGCGAGGTGCAGATCGAGACCGACACCGAGATGCACATCCCCGACGAGTACGTGGCCAACGTGCAGGAGCGCCTGCTGCTGTACCAGGAGCTGGACAGCCTCGAAGACGAGGAGCAGCTGCAGGCTTTCGCCGAAAAGCTGCGCGACCGCTTCGGGCGGCTGCCCGCACAGGTGGAAGAGCTGTTCGACGGCCTGCGCCTGCGCTGGACGTGCCGCCGCATGGGCATCGAGCGCGTCGTCATCAAGGGCGGCAAGATGGTGGCGTTCTTCATCGCCAACCCGCAGTCGCCCTTCTACGACAGCGCTCTGTTCGCGGCCCTCTTCCGCCACATCGGCGCCGAAGGGCACCGCATCGGCTTCACCATGAAGAAGACGGCGCGCCACCTCATGCTCGTGCGCAACGACGTGCAAAGCCTCACCCACGCCCGCAAGCTGCTGCACACCCTCTACGAAGGGGCCACGGCGGAGGTGGCAGGGGGGTGAGGG
>CAYNYN010000287.1:0-5031 GCA_964401445.1 uncultured Saprospiraceae bacterium
CGCGGTTTCACGCGCTTTTTACCGCACGAACCGACTGCAAGGCACTGCGGCGCCACCACCACGCCAGGGCGAAGCCGCTGATGAGGTGCCAGATGCCCCACCAGGCCAGGATGAGGGCCATGCCGCCCAGGCCCTGAAAGAAGTTGAACACGAGGGCCAGCCCCAGGCCCGAGTTTTGTATCCCCGTCTCGATGGAAATGGTGCGACACTCGGGCTCGTCGAGGCCCGACAGCTTGCCCGTGAAGTAGCCGCCCAGCAGGGCCAGGCCGTTGTGCAGCAACACGAGGTAGAACACGATGTGCAGGTAGTCGCGTATCTCGGCCAGATTGCCGGCGATGGCGCCCAGCACGAAGCCGAGGAAGATGAGCAGGCTCAGGCGGCTCACCGGCTTGCGTATGCGGTCGGCAAAGGCGGGCCAGCGCCGCTGCACCCACATGCCCACCGCCACCGGTATGCCCACCAACTGCACGATGGCCCACATGACCGAGGCCGGCTCGACGTACACCTCGCGCAGCAGCTCGGCCGCACCGGGTGCCCAGCGTGCCCAGAAGGCAAAGGCCAGCGGCAGCACCACGATCGAGCCGAGCGTGGTCACCGTGGTCAGGAACACGGATAGGGCCGCGTTGGCGCCGGCCAGGTGCACCATGAAGTTGGACACGTTGCCGCCCGGACACACGCTCAGCAGCACCATGCCCAGGGCCAGGCTCGGCGCCGGCTCGAACAGCCAGATGAGCGCCAGCGTGATCAGCGGCAGCACCACGTACTCGCTCAACAGACCCGTCAGCGGCAGGCGCGGCCGCACCAACACGTCACGGAAGTCGCTCACGCGCAGGTCCAGCGCCACGCCGAACATGATGAAACCCAACAGCACGTTGAGCAGGGCCACCTGCCCCTCGTCGAAGTTGATGCGTATCTGATCTATCTGCTCCATGATCTTCCCCCGGCCGTAAAAATGGCAAAATGCCGGCACAGCGCGAAATGCGTCGCGCACGATGCCTCCACCGCCCCTCAGCCGTCACCACCTGCCCCGCTACAGGATCAGCAGCTTTCCCGTGGCTGCAGGTCGGTCATCGAGATAGACCACATACACGTACCAGCCTGTCTGACCGGGGCCTTCCCACTCGAGGGCGTTGGCGCCGTTCGGATGGTCGTAGTCGCGCAGCACGGCCACCTCGCGCCCCAGCGCATCGTACACGTGGATGCGCACCAGCTCGGTCTGCCGCACGTAGTAGCGGAAGGTGACGGGGCCGTGGGAAGGGTTGGGACTTGCGGTGGGCGCGAAGTAGTCTTCGGCATGGTACTCGGGCGCATCGAAGCGGTCGATCTCGCCGTCCATCCAGGCCAGCCGCGCCTGCAGCCAGAACTTCAGGAACAGGACTTCGGCCTGCCAGCTGCCGCCCACGTAGCTGTTGGGCCACACGTACTGGTCGAGGATGGGGAAACGCTGGAAGTTGCGCTGCTGCGCCTCACTCAGCAGCGCCGCCATCGAGTCGATGCAGGCCATCAGGCTGTCGGTGTGCAGGGGCCCCTGACGCAGGTGCTGCCAGCGCTCCTTGACCCTTTTCTTGAAGGCCTTGTCGGCAAAAAGGCGGTTCCACCAGAAAGGCACGGCCCAGTAGTCGCCCGGGCAGATCTGGTTGAAGCCCGTGGCCACCCAGCCCGGCGTGGAAGCCATCTCGCAGTAGTCCACATTGCCGAAGCCCAGGTTGAAGTCCCACACGGGCCCCATGAAGAAGCGCGGATCCACGCTGTCCTTGTCCTTGTAGAAAAAGGTGCTGAGGCGATAGGCATCCACGTTTTTGGCCATTTCCTGCACGAGGAAAAAGTCGATGAGCGAAGTCTCGTCCATGTAGCGGCGCCAGCCGCCCGTGGTGTCGTCGAAGTCGGGTGCCGCCAGCGCGTTTTCCCACCGCTGCACCGCCAGCCGGATGTATGCCTGCTGCGTCAGCGTGATCTCCGAGGGCTTCGGGTAGTGGTACTGGAAAAAGGTGCGCTGCCAGCTGCCCGGCACGGAAGGGATCTCGCTATACCAGCCCCCTACCTCGGCGCCCTCCTCCTTGTCGATTTTCAGGATGTAGCCCCCCGTCAGGTCGTCGCCGCTGTTTTCGTCGGGCTTCAGCTTCGAGATGTCCACGCGATGCTTGTCGCGCTTGATTTTTTCGACCAGCAGATACACGCCCCGATAGTCGCCATCGATGATCAGCTCGCAGAAGCGCGTACGCGGCGCCCAGCGCATCAGCCTGCCGGCCATCTTGTAGGCCAGGGCGTTGCGCATCAGGCTCTTGTCGCTGAAGGGGCCGTGCAGCACCCAGTCGCTCTCGGCCGGCAGGCCCAGCAGGGGCCAGTCCAGGTCGGTGCTGTCGGGTGCGCGCAGCTCGAGGGCGTACCCCTTCTTCGGGAAAAGCTGGGAGGACGAGCCGCGAATCTCGATGCCGGCCAGGCCATCGTAGTGGTCGAACGGCTCGTCGAGGTAGTTGCGGCTGCCGTCGGCATGCCAGAGGACGCCCAGGTGCACCGTGATCTTCGGCTCGTCGAGGATGAGCTGTCCACCCGTCTCGACGACCAGAATGGGCAGATTGGAGCTTTCGAGCGTCTGGGCGGCATTTGGCGAAAGCCAAAAGAAAAACAGGAGGCCCGCCAGCAGCGGCGAAAAAGGCAGTCGGGTATTCATGTGGGCAAATTAGGGAGAATCGGCAACCGACCCAACGAAAAAGGGGAACCCTTGCGGGCTCCCCTGTAGAGTTACTACGGTGCACAAACTCATCTGTGCAGGTCGAAACGGTCGAGATTCATCACCTTGTCCCAGGCCCTGACGAAGTCGCGCACGAACTTCTCGGCGGCATCGTCGGCGCCATAGACTTCGCTGAGGGCGCGCAGCTCCTCGTTGGCCCCGAAGATGAGATCGACGCGGGTGGCCGTCCACTTCTGCTGGCCGGTCTTGCGGTCGTAGCCGCCGAAGCGCTGCTTCTTGTCGTCGAGGGCTTTCCACTCGGTGCCGTTGGTGTCGAGCAGGTTGACGAAGAAGTCGTTGGTCAGCTGGCCCGGCCGCGCGGTCAGCACGCCGTCGTTCGAGCCGTCCCAGTTGGCGCCGAGGGCGCGCATGCCGCCCACCAGCACCGTCATTTCGGGGGCGGTGAGCTGCAACAACTGGGCCTTGTCCACCAGCAGGTGCTCGGGTTTGGCGATGGCATCGCTGCACACGTAGTTGCGGAAGCCGTCGGCCACGGGCTCGAGCACGGCGAAGTTTTCGGGATCGGTCATTTCCTGGGTGGCATCGACGCGGCCCGGCGTGAAGGGCACCTCGATGTCGAAGCCGGCATCACGGGCTGCCTGCTCGATGGCGGCACAGCCGCCCAGCACCACCAGGTCGGCAAAGGACACGCGCTTGCCGTCGGTCCGGGCGTCGTTGAACTGCTTCTGGATGCCTTCGAGCACGCCGATGACGCGCTGCAGGCGCTGCGGGTTGTTCACCGGCCAGTCTTTCTGGGGTGCCAGCCGGATGCGGCCGCCATTGGCGCCGCCGCGGCGGTCGGAGCCCCGGAAGGTGGAGGCAGCGGCCCAGGCCGTGGTCACCAGGTCCTGCACGCTCAGGCCGGAAGCGAGGATCTGCTTCTTGAGCGCGGCGATGTCGTCGGCATCCACCAGCGGATGGTCGCGCTCGGGCAGCGGGTCTTGCCACAGGAAGGTCTCCTTCGGCACCTCGGGCCCCACATAGCGCGAGGGCGGCCCCATGTCGCGATGCGTCAGCTTGAACCACGCTTTCGCAAATGCTTCCGCAAACTCGTCCGGGTTTTCGTAGAAGCGCCGCGAGATCTTTTCGTACACCGGATCGAAGCGCAGCGACAGGTCGGTGGTCAGCATGGTGGGCTGGTGCTTCTTGCCGGGCACGTGTGCGTCGGGCACGGTGCCGGCGCCGGCGTCGCCCTTGGGCTTCCACTGCCAGGCCCCGGCCGGGCTCTTGGTCAGCTCCCACTCGTACTCGAACAGATGGCGGAAGAAGTCGTGGCTCCACTTCGTGGGGGTGGTCGTCCACGTCACCTCGAGGCCGCTGGTGAAGGCGTCTTCCGAGTGGCCCTTGCCGCAGGAATTTTTCCAGCCCAGGCCCTGCTGCTCGAGCTCGGCGGCGGCAGGCTCGGGACCCACGCAGTCCTTCGACACGGCGCCGTGCGTCTTGCCGAAGGTGTGGCCGCCAGCGATGAGCGCCACCGTCTCTTCGTCGTTCATGCCCATGCGGCGGAACGTCTCGCGGATGTCGTGGGCGGCAGCCACGGGGTCGGGTTTGCCGTCGGGCCCCTCGGGGTTGACGTAGATGAGGCCCATCTGTACGGCTGCCAACGGGTTCTCGAGCTCGCGATCGCCCGAGTGGCGCTGGTCGGCCAGCCACTCCATCTCCTCGCCCCAGTAGATGTCTTCTTCGGGCTGCCAGGCGTCTTCACGGCCGCCCGAGAAGCCGTAGGTCTTCAGGCCCATGCTTTCGAGGGCCACGTTGCCGGCCAGGATGATGAGGTCGGCCCACGACAGCTTGCGGCCGTACTTCTGCTTTACGGGCCACAGCAGGCGCCGCGCCTTGTCGAGGTTGACGTTGTCGGGCCAGTTGCTCACTGGCGGAAAGCGGATGTTGCCGCGGCTGGCCCCGCCGCGCCCGTCGCCGATGCGGTAGCTGCCGGCGCTGTGCCACGCCAGTCGGATCATCAGCGGGCCGTAATGCCCGAAGTCGGGCGGCCACCATTCCTGCGGCGTGGTCAGCACCTCGGCGATGTCCTTCTTCACCTGGTCCAGGTCGAGCGAAGCGAACTCCTTCGCATAGTCGAAGTCCGGATCCATGGGGTTGACCAGGTCGCTGTGCTGCCGCAAAATGTTGAGGCGCAGCAGGTCGGGCCACAGGTCGTAGTTGAGCACGCCCTGCCCGGCCGCCTTCTTGAGCTGGCCGGTGTGGAACGGGCATTTGCTCATGCCGTTGCCATTGGCACGGTGTGCAGTCGGGATTTCCTTTTCCTTCATAGTGGGTGATTTTATTTGACGATGGACGAT
>CAYNYN010000288.1:0-5028 GCA_964401445.1 uncultured Saprospiraceae bacterium
TCGGCCCAGAGGCGATAGGCCGGGCCGTTGAGATGGATGCCGTCCTCGGTGAAGCGCGCATCGAGACGGCCGTCGCGATCGACGAAGCGCGGGTACAGGTCGAGAAAGCGGCATCCGTAGCGCGGTGCCAGCTCGCGCAAGGCGGCGTTCACGGTGCGGATGTCTTCGTTGCTGATGCCCAGGGGGCGCACCTCGTTGTTGACCGGCAGCAGGCTTTGCACCACGATGCGCGTGTGCGGCAAGGCCTCGGTGAGGCGCTGCAGCAAGACCTCGTACTGTTTGATGACGAAATCGGGCTCGTGAAAGAGCAGGTCGTTGATGCCGATCATGAGGAACAGCCATTCGGGCTGTTGCTCCACGACCTCGTCGAGGCGGTCCAGCACGCCGCCGATGTGGTCGCCGTTGATGCCGCGGTTGCGCACTTTCGGGTTTTGCAGCAGCTCGGCCCACTCGCCCTGTCGGGTCAGCGAGTTGCCCAGCATGACGATGGTGGCACTGTCAGCAGGCAGCATGTCCAGTTGTGATTTTCGGTGTGCGTATTCGGCCCCTACCCCACGCGTCTGGAACCGATACAGGAGGTATCGCCATCCACCCAGCCGGTGTACGGCCCACAGGCCGACGGCCAGTGCCAGCAGGTTGCACAGCAGAGAGACGACCAGCAGTCCTTTGATCCACGTACCAGCATTCATGAGGATTCCTTTTCATGGGTCGGGTCGTTGGCCAGCAGCGCTTCCACGTCCACCTCGTGCTGGTGGCGGGTGGGCGCAAAGTTGCGATCCGGGTTTTTCATCAGAAACAGGGCGCGCACCTGCTGCCAGATGAAGAGGGGCAAGCCCCACAGCGCCTTCCATACGGCCGGGGGCACGGGCGTCAGCCAGAGCGTCCACAACACGTTGAGCGCGAATATCGCCAGGGCTGCCGTGAGCACGAGGCTCCACAGGGGCGCCACCCACAGTCCCGCCAGCGCCCACAAGGCGGCGCCGCCCACCGTGAGGAAGAGTGGCGGCAGCAGCGTCACCAGCCCGAAGAGGAACTGGTTCCAGCTGCGCCGGCGCAGGCCCAGCCACAGCAGGCCCGCGGCGTGGGGCACGTTCTGAAAGTAGGAAAAGAGCCAGCGGCTGCGCTGCGTGCGCGCGGCATCGGGTGTAGTGACCTTTTCGTCGTACACGATGGCCTCGCGCGCCCATGCGATGCGCTCGTCGCGGCGCAGCAGCCAGTTTTGCAAAATTTTGTCTTCCTGCATCATGCGCTTGCCCAGCTCCTTGCCGCGCCGGATCTCGGGGCTGTGCAGGTAGCCGCGGTACAGATCGGTGGCCACGGCCATGCCCGAGCCGGAAATGACGGCCGAGCTGCCCAGCACGAAAGGCACATAGCGCTCCACGTAGTTCTTGTAAAATTCGCCCGTGGCATCGGCGCAGGCAATCACCGTGTCGAGGTTTTTGGCGCGGCGCTGCCCCTGGACCACCCTCCAGCCGGCCCGGATGTAGCGCACCAGCTCTTCCAGCAGGCGCGGGTGCGCCACGTTGTCGGCATCGAAGACCAGCGTGAAGTCGTGCGGGCGCACGAAGCGCTCCGTCGCATGGATGATGCTCTTCACCTTCAGGTCGAGCGGCGGATCGGGATACAGGACCGTCAGGCGGGGGTCGTCGAACGTCCAGTCGGCAGGGGCGCACCGGTCGGCCACGAGGTAGATGTGGAAGTGGGGCCACTGCTGGCGCAACAGCGAATCGACCAGCGGGCGCGCAATGGAGGCATTGCGCCAGGCCGTGATGATACACGCGAAATCGGGGCGGGCATCGGGCGTGCGCACCTCGAGGCGCGGTTTGCGGAAGCGCGAAGCCACCACCATGACGAAAGGCCACACCAGCGCAAACGTCAGGCCGGCAGCCACGATGGTATAGATCCAGCTCAAAAGACTCATAGCACGTTCGATTCGTCAATGGCCCGGCCGCATGTTACGCCGGCTTCCAATGGTTTTCAAGTTTTTGCCGAAAGGCAGCACTGCCGAGCACCCAGCGCACGGCATCGCGCAGGGCGACCAGATGGGCGCGTTGGCCGCGGCGCAGGGCCCCGAGGGCCTGCATGGGCACCGCTACGGCAAAAAACCATGCCGCAAAGGCCATCGCCTGCCAGCGCGTGCGGTTGCGCCACATGAACCGCCAGCGGTTGCGGTTCAGGAAGAACACCTTGAGCGGGCTGTCCGTGCCCACCGTATGCGACTCGTCGTGCCACACGCGCGCCCGCGGCTCCACCCACAGCTCCCAGCCGGCCCGCCGCATGCGCTCGCCCCAGTCCAGCTCCTCGTAGTACAGAAAGTAGTCGGCATCCATGAAGCCCACCGTGTCCAGCACTTCGCGCCGCACCATCATGGCCGCACCGTGTACGTAGGCCGTCGGGAAGGGCTCGGGCCAGCGCCCCGGGTCAGTAGCGCCGCGGCCCAGCGTGGCGTTGCGGCCCGTCAGCGGATGCACGGGCGTCTTGCCGGCATAGAGCACGCGGGGCGGTGCATCTGCTCCGGCTTTCGCCAAAATGAGCGGGCTGACGGCGCCGGCACGCGGATGGGCGTCGAGAAAGGCCGCCAGGCGGTCCATGGCGTCGGGCTCGGGCAAGGCATCGTTGTTCAAGAAGAACAGGTAGCGCCCGCTGACGTGCGGCAACGCAAGGGCATTGCCCCCGGCAAAGCCCAGATTCCTGTCGGAAAACACGAACCGCACGTTCGGAAACACATCAGCAAATGGCCGGACGGACCGCTCGGGTGCCGAACCATTGTCCACCACGACCCACTCCACCTCCTCGCCAACGAGGGGCGCCAGCGCCCGCAGCAGGCGATGCGTCATCTCTGGCTCGTTGTAGTGCACGGTGATGATGCTCACCTTTTTCATCCCATGATGTTTGGCGGGGGGAACGGCATGTGGTGACAGGGGGTGAAGATAAGGCGTGGCACTTCGGCATCCATGGGGTACAGGCCGGACGCTCGCCCTGCGCCAGAGGGGCCGGCTCGCGGAAGCGCGGCAAGCATCGTGCCGGGGCGGGCTCGTCGATGCTCATGCCCCGCCGGCTGCAACACTGCCACGCTCAGCCTTCATCTTCCTGGATCACGGCCGGCAGCGTCTGCAGCATGATCTTCAGGTCGGCCAGGAACGAGCATTCCCGGGCGTACCGGGCATCGAGTCTTATGCGTTCCTGCGACGACATGTGCTTTTCGAACTTCTTGCGCACCTGCCACAGGCCCGTCAGCCCTGCGGGGGCGAGGAAGCGCTCGGCCCACTCGTCGGTGGTCAGCATCTGCGCCTCGTACAGCGGCAAGGGGCGGTTGCCCACGATGCTCATATCGCCCTTGAGCACGTTGAACAGCTGGGGCAGCTCGTCCAGGCTGGTCTTGCGCAGCAAACGCCCCACGCGCGTGACACGCGGGTCGCGATGCAGCTTGAGGAAGGTAGGGCCAGCCACATCGTCCTCATACTGGTTGAGATGCGCCAGTTCGGCCAGGCGCTGATCGGCATCCACATACATCGACCGGAATTTGTAGAAGTCGAAGATGCGGTACCCCTGTCCCGCCCGTTTGGACACGTAGATCACCGGCCCGCGCGATTCCAGCTTGATGGCCAGGGCGATGAGCAGCAGGAGGGGCGAGAGAAGCACCAGGGCCGTGGAAGCCACCACGATATCGAACAGGCGCTTCATCAGCGGGATGCGCGCAGGGGCGGGCCAGGGCGTCGCGTTCGTCTCGTTGTGTTGTTCCTTGTTGCGCTGCCGCAGCCAGGGCTTGAACTGCCAGAGGAATTCCACGCGCTTTTTCACGTCGTCCCACCGCAGCGGCATGTCGTAGCAATCATCGACGCCCGGATGCATGGCTTCTTCGGCGCGCCCTTCCTCGCCCCTGTTCACAGCGATGACGGGTATGCGCCACAGGACGGGATGCTCGGCAAGGGCATGCACGAGCATGAACCGCGTGGAGATCAGGTGATCCAAATCGATGGCAATGAAAAAGGGAAATCGCTCCTCTCCTTCCGGAAAGCGGCTGATGTAGCGCTCCAGCCAGCGATAGCAGATGAAGGGGTTGTCAAACTCGCGCACGGGATGCTTTTCCTCACGCACGGTCTGGCCCTTCTGACTGCCATAGGTCAAGTAGCATTCGAATTTCCCTTTGAAGCCCACCGCCAATACCGGCTGTATGGCCACGCGGGAATGTACCAGCGTCAAGTTCATAGTGTGTCGTTTTCCTAGAGCTTCAAGGGGTCAATGGGTGGCCCTTGCCACAGTGGAAGCAAGGACTTGTTGTACCGTTTGTTGCAGTGTTTGTGGGTCAAAAGGCTTGGTCAACACGGCCTGGATGTGCCACTGCCGGCGCTGTCTTTCACTCAGATCCTCCGCATCGGCAGAAACCACAATGACCGGCACGTCCCGATACCAACCGCTGGCACGTAGCTGCGTCAGGAAAGCAAATCCATCGAGTCGCGGCATCGAAAGGTCGAGGACGATCAGGGCGGGAATGTGACCGGCCGCCATCCAGGCAAAGGCTTCCAGACCGTCGCGGCAGGCGACCACTTCGAAGTGCCGCCCCAGATGCGTTTGCAGGAGATAACGCATTGCGCGCTGATCCTCGATCACGAGGATGGTGCTGCCGTAGTGTGCAGGCATTGTGTTTTGGTTAAAATTGTAAAATTCGATGCTGCAGATTTCGACAGGAGCACCCTGTACAAAAAAACCACAAGCACAGCGCTCAAAACCAAGGGGGGATGTGAGTGAGCGAATCGGGGGGAATTGCGCGCTCAAAAGTAAGACACTCATGGGCAGAAGGCAAATATTTTTTCACGAAACATTGTCACACGAAACACCGCGTCAAATAACACAAAAACCAATTTATCATTCTTTCAATACCTTAAGTTTTGACCAAAAAAGAAAAAGGCGGACACAGAAACGATCGATTTTTTTCACATGAAAAATCTCCAACAACCAAAAGCTTCAACACTGGTACATTTTCCGCCGACTCCACACTTTGTCGAAGCCTGAAAAACCGTGACATGA
>CAYNYN010000289.1:0-5018 GCA_964401445.1 uncultured Saprospiraceae bacterium
TTGCGTCGTTGCGCGAGGCAACCCTCAACCACTTCACGCCTTCATCCTGATCCGCCAGCCTTTCGGCAAATAGTTGTTGATGCGATGGCCAAGGGCCTTGATCCACAGCAGGCCGAGGCCTTCGTGCCGCACCAGCCGGAAGCCCTTTTCCGTGGCTTCGACGGCAGGCGTTTCGCCGCGCAGGAGCGCCAGCGCCGTGTCGCGATCCACTTCGAGGGCAGGCACCTCGTCGCTCACGTGGAGGGAGAGGGCCAGTGCCGGTGCCGGCACGAAGTTTTTGCCCTTCGTCTGGCCCACTTCCAGCACAGGCAGTGCATGGGGCAGGGCGGCCCACACCGTTTCCACCATGGGCTGGAGGCTTTTGGGCGTGGCGAAGATGATGCCCTTGTCGTCGGTCCACCACGACCAGGGCATCGAGGTGCCGAGCCAGCCGGTCGGGGCTTTTTTTGCCGAAAGGCGCTGCAGGCGGGCCGACCGGGCCATGGTGGCGTGAGGCCTGCGGGGGGGTGCCGGCCCTTTTTTGCGCAGCAGCGCAGCAAAGAAGCCTTCGCCCCGCAGCCGATGCGGATAGAAACGCCAGCCGCTGCCCGACCACTCGATGCCCCACGTAGCCGGCACCTCGGGCCGCACCAGCTCGAAGCCCTGCGTCAGCAGCCAGTCCACCTGCGCCTCGTCCTCCTGCCGGTTCCAGGTGCAGGTGCTGTAGAGCAGCCAGCCGCCGGGGCGCACCAGCTCCACGGCTTGCTGCAGGATGCGCTGCTGGCGCAGGGCACAGTGCTGCACCTGGGCGGGCGACCACTCGCTGCGCGCCTCGGGCATCTTGCGGAAGAGGCCTTCGCCCGAGCAGGGCGCATCGACGAGGACGAGATCGAAAAAGCCGGCCAGCCCCGCAAAATCGGACGGGTCGTGGCGGGTGAGCAGCGCGTGGGCGTGGCCCCACCGCATGAGGTTGTGTTGCAGCGCCGGCCAGCGGCTGCGGATCACCTCGTTGGCCACTACCAGCACCTCTTTTTCGTCGAAAAGACTGAGCAGGTGGGTGGTCTTGCCGCCCGGTGCCGCGCACAGGTCGAGCACGGCCTGCCAGGGCGTGTCGTCGAGGGCATGGGCCCGCGCAGCCAGCCAGCCGGCAAACATGGACGAGGCTTCCTGCACGTACCACGCGCCGGCATGGAACCGCGGGTCGAGCGTGAAGGACGGCCGCTCGGCCAGGTACCAGCCCAGCCCGTCGCTCCAGGGTACGGCCGTGGCCCCCGCCGGCGGGGTGCGCCATTTGCCGGGGTTGAGCCGGATGCTGGTGGGCGGCGCACCGGCCAGCGCTTGCCGAAAGGCGGACCACTCGGGGCCGAGCAGCGCCTGCATCTGCTTGTCGAACGGATCGTTTTGTGACATGCTTTCGGGATATGCGCAAAGAAAAAGAGCCGGCTCAAAATGCTGAGTCCGGCTCGAGTTAACCCCAAAAAACCAAAAATCTTTATCGAATGGCAGGAATCGAAATCTTGACCTGGCCCGAAAGCCGATGCCAATTTATTATTTTCGGAAAAAGTGGCAAATCGTTCGTGAAAATTTTTGGCCAAAACTTAAAATAACAATACAAATGTAAGGCTCTGGGGGCTGATTTCCGCGGGTGCGGGCCCTGCAGCGGGTACGAGGGCGGGCCCCAGCTGCCAGTGGAGGCTGAGGTCGTCGCTCACGTCGAACTGCATCAGATGGGCATCGACGAAGGCCTCGGCTGCCTGCAGCAGATGGATCGCAACCAGGCCGATCCATGACAATTGCCGCCGCTTGTCGAACTGGTCGCGATAGCGCTTGATGGCGGTCGTTTCGAGGTTGAACTGTGAGAACTCGTGCGGCAGGCCTTTCAGGGCCAGGATGTAGGCATCGCGGAAGCGCCGGTAGTTGCGCGTATTGTAGTCGATGCTGTACACCATGCCGCCCATGGCGCCATAGACGAGCGGCACTTTCCACCAACGCTTGTTGTAGAGCTGGCCGGCGCCGGGCAGCACGAGCGAGAGGGTGGCCGCCTTTTTCGGGTCGGGATAGTTTTCCCTGAAGGTGCGGTACCACCAGCCCTTCGCCGGCGTCTCCTGCGCGGTGTCGGGCGCGACCACCCGTGTGCTGTCCTGTGCGTGCAGTGCGGGCGGCGTCAGGCAGCCCAGCAAGAGGGGCAGGGCACACAGCAGCGCGATCCGGTGGCGCACCGGTGTCGGGAATCGCCGTGCGGGGTGCAGCAGGCGATGCAGAGCCAGGGGCATGATCTTCATGGTGCGTGTGCTATCGGTCGAGCAATTCGAGCAGTCGGTTCAGGTCGTCGTCGTTGACGAAGGGGATGACGATCTGGCCCTTGCCCTGCTTGTTGCGTTTCAACTGCACCTTGGCGCCCAGCGTGCGCGACAGCTGATCCTGCACGCGCTTGTAGGCTTCGGGCAGGTCGGCGCCGGCTTTCTTTTTGGGTGCGCTGGCTTCGGTGTGCTTGCGGATGAGCTCTTCGGTGGCGCGCACCGACAGGCCCTTTTCGATGACCTGACGGAACACGACGAGCTGCAGGGGCAGGTCTTCGATGCCGGCCAGGGCGCGCGCATGGCCCATGCTGATCTGGCGTTCCTTGACGGCTTTCTGGATCTCGGGGGGCAGGCGCAGCAGCCGCAGGAAGTTGGTGACGGTGCTGCGCTTTTTGCCGACGCGCTCGCTGAGGGCCTCGTGGGTGAGGTTGCACTCGTCGATGAGGCGCTGATAGGTGATGGCCACCTCGATGGCGTTGAGGTCTTCGCGCTGGATGTTTTCCACCAGCGCCATCTCCAGCATCTCCTGGTCGTTGGCCAGCCGGATGTAGGCGGGCACCTCGTCGAGGCCGGCCAGGCGGGCAGCGCGCAAGCGGCGCTCACCCGAGATGAGCTGGTAGCTGTGGTCGGACAGGCGCCGCACCGTGAGCGGCTGGATCAGGCCGTGCACCTTGATCGAATCGGCCAGCTCCTGCAGTGCCTCTTCGTCGAAATCCTTGCGCGGCTGGAAGGGGTTGACCTCGATCTCCGAAACGGGAATCATGGCTACGGTGTGCGACAGCTCGCGCACCACCTCTTTCTGCTTCTCGGGCGCTGCCTCGGCATCGGCCAGCAGCGCACGGATACCCAAACCCAGTTCCTTCTTCTTGACTTTTTTTGCCATTGCTCTGTTTTCCAAAGTTTTTTGCGAAAGCAAATCCCGATTCCCGGATCCCGGCAGGTCGCCTGGCAGCGTCCTTCATGGGCTGCTCAGGCCTTTGCGCCCTCTTCCACCCAGTCGTTGTTTTTCTTCAAAAACTCGCGGGCCAGGTTGAGGAAGTTGACGGCGCCGGTGCTGGCCGCGTCGTAGAGCACCACGGGCAGGTGCATGTTGGGCGCCTCGCTGATTTTCGAGTTGCGATGGATGATGGTGTCGAAGACCTTGTCCTTGTAGAACTCGCGCACCTCGCTGACGACGATGTTGCCCAGGCGCAGGCGCCGGTCGTACATCGACAGCAGGATGCCCTCGATCTCGAGCTTGGGGTTGAGGTTTTTCTTCACCAGGTTGATGGTGTTCTGCAGCTTGCCCAGCCCTTCGAGGGCGAAGTACTCGCACTGCACGGGGATGATGACCGAGTCGGCAGCCGACAGGGCATTGACGGTGATGAGGCCCAGCGAAGGCAGGCAGTCGATGATGATGTAGTCGTAGGCCGGCCGCAGCGTCTCCACGATATTGCGCATCACGTACTCGCGCCCCTCGCGGTTGGCCAGCTCCAGCTCGGCCCCCACCAGGTCGATGTGCGAGGGCATGATGTGGAGGTTGGGCGTCTCGGTCTCGTAGAGGGCGTCGGTGGGGTCCTCCTCGTTGACCATGACGTCGTAGAGCGTCAGGTCGTCGGGGTCGAGGGTGAGGCCCACGCCCGAGGTGGCGTTGGCCTGGGGGTCGGCGTCGATGAGCAGGACCCGCTTCTCGAGCAGGGCCAGGCAGGCCGACAGGTTGATGGCCGTGGTCGTTTTGCCTACGCCACCTTTCTGATTGGCAATCGCAATGACTTTTCCCATAGATGTCAGGAGTTTGAAGGGCGGGGGATGGAGGCATCCCCCGGCATAAGTATTTCAGAATTCGACCGATTCGCCAATGGCCAGCAAAGTTAGCTTTTTCCCCCTCTTTGCGAAAGCGGCCCGGGCGGCCTCGTGGTCGATCTCGATGTAGGGGAAGGTGTCGTAGTGGCAGCCGATGACGTGGTCGCACTGAACGAATTCGGCGGCCAGGGCGGCATCGGCGGCGTCCATGGTGAAGTTGTCGCCGATGGGCAGGATGGCGAAGTCGAGCCTGGGGCACGTCATCGGGATGAGCTTCATGTCCTCGGTCAGGGCCGTGTCGCCGGCGAAGTAGAAGCAGCCCTCGTCGTTCCAGACGACGAAGCCGCCGGGGTTGCCGCCGTAGCTGCCGTCGGGCATGCTGCTGCTGTGCACGGCGTTGACGTATTTGACGGTGCCGAAGTCGAAGCGCCACTTGCCGCCGTGGTTCATCGGGTGCCCCTCGATGCCCTTCTGCCCGAACCAGCTCACCACCTCGAAGTTGGAGATGACCTTCGCATTGCTGGCGCGGGCAATGGCTTCCACGTCGGCCACGTGGTCGGCATGGCCGTGCGACAGCAGGATGTAGTCGGCCCGGATCGCGGAGATGTCCACGTGGCTGGCCTTCTCGTTGGGCGTGATGAAGGGATCGAAGACGAGCGTTTTGCCTGCCGTCTCCACCACGAAGCTGGCGTGTCCGTAGAATGTCACTTTCATGGTCGTTCGGTTTTGGTTTGCACGTAATCAAAGTGGTTGCACTGCAGCTTTTGGGTTGCAGCTTAAAGGTAACATCTCGCCATTTCCATAAAAAATCGAAATGATAAGTCCCACGGCAAAAAATGGTTGAGCGCGTGCGTCGAGGGTTCGTTCCGACGGCGGTGGCCAGCCCGGATTGCCGGAGCCTGGTCTCGACATCGCCGCAGCCTGTTCCGAGCATCGGGAAGTCTCAACCATTGATTC
>CAYNYN010000290.1:0-4983 GCA_964401445.1 uncultured Saprospiraceae bacterium
TCCATAGGGGGACACGGCGCGACGGCACGTCCGTTTGCAAGTGCGCCGTCGGCGCGCCACCCCGCCTTCATTGTCCGTTTGCAAATTTTTGTCCGTTTGCAATGGGGCTGCCCGATCCTCGGGTAGCCCCATTTTTTCGGAAAGGGAGGTGTGGTGCCTGTGTCGGGGGAGGACGTTGCGCCTTTGTGTGAAGGGCAAGGGCTGTCAGCCTTCCGGCAAAAAGTCTTCTTTGCGCAGGTTGAGCCATTCGAGGGTGTTGTCGGCGAAGATGGCCTGCTTCGTTTCCTGCGGCAGGTCCGACTCTTCGATGAAGGCACCGATGGTGAGGTCGCCCAGCGGGAAGGGGTAGTCCGAGCCCAGCGTCACGCGGTTGGTGCCCGCCGTTTCGAGCACGTACTTCAACATGCGGATGTCGTGCGTGATGCAGTCCACCCAGAAGCGACCGAGGTAGGCGCTTGGCGGCACGTCGTTGTCCACGGCCACCAGGTCGGGGCGGCAGCGGAAGCCGTGTTCGATGCGGCCGATGGTGGGCAGGAACGAGCCGCCCGCATGGGCGAAGTTGGCCCGCAGGCGCGGCAGGCGCTCGAACACGCCGCCGAAGATCATCGAGCAGATGGCGCGCGAGGTCTCGGCCGGCATGCCCACCAGCCAGGGCAGCCAGTACTTGCGCATGCTGTGGAAGCCCATCATGTTCCAGGGGTGCACGAACAGCGCCATGTCGAGCTCCTGCATCGCTTCGAAGATGGGAAAGAACTCGGGCTCGCTGAGGTTCTTGTCGTTGATGTTCGAGCCGATCTGCACGCCCACCAGCCCGATTTCCTTGCAGCGCTCGAGCTCACGGATGGCCAGGTCGGTGTCCTGCATGGGAATGGTGCCCAGCCCGATGTAGTTTTTCGGATAGTCGGAGACCAGCTGGGCGATGTGGTCGTTGAGGAAGCGCGACACCTCGAGGCCGTCTTTGGGCTTGGCCCAATAGGAAAACATCACCGGGATGGTGCACACCACCTGCACCTGCGTGCCGTGCTGTGCGTACTCCTCGATGCGCAGCTCCGGATCCCAGCAGTTGGCCTGGATCTCGCGGAAAAACTCGTTTCCCTTCATCATGCGGGCTGCGCCCGGCTTGTGGTGTTCCAGATGGATGAAGTCGCCATACCCGAACTTGTCTGCCCAGCGCGGCAGATGCTCGGGGATGATGTGGGTGTGCATGTCGATTTTCAGCATGGTCAGGGCTTTTTTCGTTCCGCCAAGAACGCAAAGGCCGCGCGTTTGACCAAACGCCAGCCGTGCGGTGCGGCACTCAGGCCTCTTTTTCAGCGCACCTGTACCACCTTGCCGCGCCGCAGCCAGTGGGTGCCCTCCACCGTGTAGAACCAGATGCCGCTGCCTTTCGGCAAATGCAGCTCGGCGGCATGGCTGCCCGGCGCGGGCACCACGCGGCGCACCTCTCTGCCCGCGGCGTCGAACAGGCGGATGCGCTGCACCCCGGCATGCTCGGGCCAGAGGAAAAAGAGCGGACCGTCGGTAGGGTTGGGGAATACCTGGACGGGCACCTCGGCCGGCGCGGGTGCGGGCGCCGCCGTCGGTTGCCACGCCAGCGCCAGCTGTACGGCTGCCAGCGCATCGATGCGGCCATAGCCCTGCACGTTGTTGGGGATGCTGTCGAAAGGAATGCCGCCACAGCTCGTCGAGTCGTCGAGCGGGACGGCCGTTTGCTGCAGGATGTCCTTGATCGCGTCGGTATGGCCTGCCAGCGAGGGGTTGGCACTGATCATCAGGGCCACGACGCCCGCCACGTGCGGGCCGGCCATGCTGGTGCCGCTGAAGGTGGCGTAGCCGCCGTTGCGGATGCTCGACCGCACGCCTACGCCCGGCGCCACTACGTCGGGCTTGCGCCGATAGCTGCTGTCCACCACCACGGGACCGCGACTGCTGAAACCGGCCATCTGGTCGTTGATGTCGGAAGCGCCCACCGTGAAGCTGCGCTCGAAGATGGCGGCCGGCGCATTGACGCTGCCACAGCCCGAGCCGCCGCTGTTGCCGGCCGACACCACCACCACGATGCCGGCCAGGTCGAGGTTGTTGACGGCCGTTTCCAGCAGGTAGAAGTTGTCGGGGTTGCAGCCTTCCATGGGCGGGCACGACCACGAGTTGTTGATCACGTGGGGCGCCTTGTCGGGGTCGGGGTTCTGGCCATCGAGGTCGGTAGGCGCCAGAAACCACTCGAAGCATTCCAGATAGGTGTAGGGCGTGCCATAGCCCCGCTCCATGTTGCGGCAGCCGATCCATTGGGCCTCGGGCGCCACGCCGATCTCGTTGTCGTCGGCGCTGCCCACCATGATGCCCATGGTGTGGGTGCCATGGTTGTGATCGTCGCAGGGCGCCAGCGTGTCGAGGCCGCAGGGGTTGAGCGCCGGGTCGGGGATCGAGTCGCCGTGCAGCGGGTTGATCTCATGGATGGCGTCGTGCCAGTTGTAGTTGTGATCGGCCGTGTCGGCCTGGGCGTCGTAGCCGCGGTACTTGGTCTTGAGCGCCGGGTGCAGCCAGTCGTAGCCGGTGTCCTGCCCGGCCACCACGGCCCCCTGGCCGCGGTAGCCCATGGCCCACACCTGCTCGGCATCGATCAGGTCGATGCCCCACTCGATGGCCTCGGGGCCGCGCGTGGTGGCCACTTCCTCCACGGGTTCGAGGCGCACGGAGGGGTTGGGGGCGATGCGGGCCACGCCGGGTACCTGCGCCAGCCGCCACACCAGCTCGGCAGGGGCCTCCGCGACGAAGACGGCATTCACGATGAAAAAGGGCCGATAGGCGACGCCTTCCGCTTCGAGCAGCGCCCGTACGGGCTGTTGCGCCTTTTCGGCGAAAGCCTGGAGCTGCTCCCACACGAAACGACCGCGACTGGCTTTGTCGGGCAACGCCTGTGCTGCCGAAAGGTCGGCCTGCGCCTCGAGGATCACGAAGCAGTCTGCCTGTCCTTGTCGCGCCAGGGCATCGAGTACGGCGGGAGCGATGGAGGCAGGCTGGCCCCACGAGCGGAGCGCGGTCGCTGCCAGCAACAGCAGCAAAATCGTTGGATTGCGCATAACTATTTTTTTACAAACTTGTTACTCCCTTGCCCCCCGATCGAAACAGCCCTGCGTGCATTCTGTGCTGATATTCAGTACGCTGCATGCGCGCGGGCGCGTGCCGCCAGCCATGCGTGCAAATTTCTCTGACAGCCGTCGGAAAACATATTACAAAAATATGGCATGTTTTTTGGTTTGGCATGGCGAGTTCATCCGTCCTGCCTTACCTTCGCTTTCCAACGACGTACTTTCGAGAAAACATCTGCCACCATTTTACCGAAAGGTGGAGCGGCACGTTGCATATCAGGCAAAATAAAATGTATTTTTGAACAAGACGGGCCGTTTTGGCCTGCGTACCAGATAATCAAGGGGGAACCTATGCTGAAGCAGACACAGACACAAAAGATGATCCAGAAGCTGTCGCCGCAGCAGATTCAGCTCATGAAGCTGCTGCAGATACCGACGGCTACGCTCGAACAGCGCATCAAGGAAGAGCTCGAGGCCAACCCCGCCCTGGAAGAAGGGGACACGGCCCGCGAGGAAGAAGAGGTGGCGGACCTCGCCCCTGCCGCCGACGACGAGCGCGACGAGGGCGAGGACGAATACGAAGACGTAGAGGTGGAAGAGGTGCCCGAGGAGGAAATCGACATCGAAGAGTACTACGAGGAATACCTCGAAGACGACGAGCCCGGATACAAGTTCAAGGCCGACAACTACAACCCCGACGACGAGGAGAAGCAGGTGCCCCTCGCCGTGGAGAATACCTTTCACGAGTACCTCATCCAGCAGCTCGGCATGCTCGACGTGGAAGACGAGCGCGACGAAATCATCGCCCGCCAGATCATCGGCAGCATCGACGACGACGGCTACCTGCGCGCCAGCACCGAGTCGATCATGGACGACCTGCTCTTCTCGCAGAACGTGCATGCCACGCCCGAAGAGATCGAGGCCTGGATCAGGAAGATACAGCAGTTCGATCCGCCGGGCACGGGCGCGCGCAACCTGCAGGAGTGCCTCCGCATCCAGCTCGAACGCAAGCTCGAGCAGGAGACCCATCACGAGCCCGAGGAGCGCCAATCGATCGAGCTGGCCCTGCGCATCATCACCGACTACTTCGAGGAGTTTTCCAAAAAGCACTATCAGAAGCTGCAACGCCAGCTGGGCATCAGCGAGGCCGAGCTCAAGGACGCCATCGAGCAGGTGCTCAAGCTCAACCCCAAGCCCGCCAGCGGCTACACCTCGGGCACGCGCCACACCCACTACGTGGTGCCCGACTTCATCATCATCAACCGCGATGGCGAGCTCGAGCTGCAGCTCAACACGCGCAACGCCCCCGACCTGCGCATCAGCGAGCAGTACAAGGAGATGCTGCGCGCCTACAAGGAGCGCACCAAGGGCAAGCGCCCCAGCCGCAAGGAGAAAGAGGCGGTGATGTTCATCAAGCAGAAGATCGACAGCGCCAAGTGGTTCATCGACGCCATCCGCCAGCGTCAGGAGACGATGTACAAGACCATGTACGCCATCATGCAGTACCAGTATGACTACTTCCTGACGGGCGATCCCAAGAAGCTGCGCCCCATGATCCTCAAGGACATTGCCGACATCACGGGGCTGGATATCTCGACCGTCTCGCGTGTGGCCAACAGCAAGTTCGTGCAGACCGAGTTCGGCACCAAGCGCCTCAAGGACTTCTTCTCCGAAAGCCTCCAGACGCAGGACGGCGAGGAAGTGTCTACGCTCGAAGTCAAAAAGATCCTGTCCGAGATCATCGAGAACGAGGACAAGCGCAAGCCGCTCAGCGACGAAAAGCTCAAAAACATGCTGCAGGAACGCGGCTACAACATCGCCCGCCGCACCGTGGCCAAGTACCGCGAGCAGCTCGGCATCCCCGTGGCCAGGCTGCGGAAGGAGTTGTGAGCGC
>CAYNYN010000291.1:0-4956 GCA_964401445.1 uncultured Saprospiraceae bacterium
CACGCCCAACCCAAATCAGGGACATAGTCCTATCTTTGCCGCGTCTCATAGGGGTGCTGCCCACCCAGGGCGGCTGAGATGATACCCTTTGAACCTGCCCGGGTAATGCCGGGAAGGGAATGAGGACCACAGCGCGCAGAGGCTGTGCCCTCATGGCGCTGTGTTGGTGACAAAGCGCCTCCTAACCCCTGGGATGGCGTATTGTTTCACCTTTTTCAACCTTCATTTACCATGTACAAGTTTGTCTGTAGCGTGGCGGTCCTTCTGTGGACGAGCCTGTCCCTTTTTGCGCAAGCAGAACTGAGGGGCAAAGTGACCGACGAGCAGGGCCAACCGCTGCCGGGGGCGCATGTGGTGGTGCTCGAGCTCCAGGAAGCTACCGTGACCGATGCCGAGGGCAGGTACCGCATTGCCGACCTGCCGCCGGGCACCTATCGCATCCGCGTGTCGTTCGTCGGATATGAAGACGAGTGGGTGAAAACCAACGTGCCCGAAGGGGTGGAGCGCGTCATCGTGAACGTGCAGATGCAGCGGCGCGTGTTCGAGCTGGACGAGCTGGTGGTCCGGGGCACGCGCGCCGATGCGCTGACGCCCTTCACCTACGTCAACCTGGAGCGCGAGGAGCTGGAGCCGCAAAACCTGGGCGTGGACGTGCCCTTCCTGCTGCAGTGGACGCCCTCGGCCGTCGTCACTTCCGACGCGGGCACGGGCATCGGCTACACCGGCATGTGGATCCGCGGTTCCGACCCCACGCGCATCAACGTGACCATCAACGGCATTCCGCTCAACGATGCCGAGTCGCAGGGCGTGTACTGGGTGGACCTGCCCGACTTTGCCAGCTCGGCCTCCAGCATCCAGATCCAGCGGGGGGTAGGCACCTCGACCAACGGGGCCGGCGCTTTTGGCGCGACCATCAACCTCAACACGCTGGAGCTGAACGAGGAGCCCTATGGCGAGGCCAGCCTCGGCGCCGGCTCGTACAACACCTGGCGCGGCAACGTGCGCTTCGGCAGCGGGCTGCTGCACGACCGATACGTGATCGAGGGTCGCATGTCGGCCACCCATTCCGATGGCTACATCGATCGGGCCCGCGCCGACCTGAAGTCGGCCTACCTGTCGGCGGCGCGCCTCACCGACAAGAGCTCGCTGCGCTTCACCGGCTTTACGGGGCACGAGATCACCTATCAGGCCTGGTATGGCGTGCCGGTGCAGTACGTCGACGACCCGGAGCTGCGCCGCTACAACCCGGCCGGCACCGAGAAGGCCGGCGAGCCCTACGACGACGAGGTGGACAACTACACGCAGACGCACCTGCAGCTGCACTACACGCGCGAGCTGAACCGCAACTGGGACCTCAACCTGGCCGCCCACTACACGCGGGGCTATGGCTTCTACGAGCAGTACAAGGCCGATGAAGATTTCGGCGATTACGGCTTCGAACCCATCGAGCTGCTCACGGCCTACTGGCCCCTGCAGACCCTTCCGGAAACGATCGAAGGGTACGTTCAGACGCCCGGACTGTCGGTTTATACCATGCCGGCCATCCAGCCCGGCGGCCAGGATACGGTCATCGAGGCGCGCTACGTCATCGACCGGACCGACCTGATCCGGCGCCGCTGGCTCGACAACCACTTCTACGGCACCATCTGGAACCTGCACTACACCGACAACGGCAAGCGGCTGCGCGCCACCTGGGGCGGCGGCTGGAGCCAGTACCTGGGCGCCCACTATGGCGAGGTGATCTGGGCGCGCAACATGAGCTCGGCGGAAAAGGGCCACCGCTATTACGACAACGATGCCACCAAGACCGACTGGAACACGTTTGTGAAAATAGGCTACGACCTGAGCTGGAAGCTGCACGCCTATGTCGATCTGCAGTATCGCGGCATCGGCTATCGCTTCCTGGGCTTCAACGACAAGGGCGAAAGCGTGGAGCAGGAGGTGCAGCTCGGCTTTTTCAACCCCAAGGCCGGCCTGACGTGGGACGTGGACGAGCGCACGCAGGCCTATGCCTCGTTTGCCGTGGCCAACCGCGAGCCCAACCGCAACGATTACACCGAGTCATCGCCCCTGAGCCGCCCGCGCCCCGAACGCCTGTACAACGTGGAGGCCGGATGGCGCAAGGCGTCGAGCGACTATACCCTTCAGGCCAACTTTTACTACATGTACTACAAGGACCAGTTGGCGCTCACGGGCCAGATCAACGACGTGGGCGAGCTGACGCGCGTCAACATCCCGCAATCGTATCGGGCCGGCATCGAGCTGCACGGCGGCACCGAGCTGGGCGCGGGCCTGCGCCTCGAAGCGGCGCTGACGCTCAGCCGCAACAAGGTGAAGGAATTCACCGAGTACATCGACAACTGGGACACGGGTGAGCAGGAGGTGGTGGTGCATCGCAACACCGACCTCGCCTTCTCGCCTTCGGTCATCGGCCATGCCGTGCTGAGCTGGGACGTGCTGCGCGACCGCGAGCGTTTTGCCGGAAGGCAGCTCACCCTCAGCCTGGCCACCAAATACGTAGGCAAGCAGTACCTGGACAACACCAGCAACGACGCTGCCGCCATTGACCCCTACAGCTACACCGACCTGAACGTGCGCTACGTCTGGCAGCCGAAAAACATGGGCGAGGTGGCCTTCACGCTGGCCGTGCGCAACCTGTTCGACAACCTGTACGTGACCAACGGATGGGTTTACCGTTACATTTCGGCGGGTTATGATGCCCGTCCGGACGACCCCTATGCCCGCCTCGAGCACGGAAATCAGTACAATCTGACCGGTTATTATCCGCAGGCGCCCAGAAACCTGCTGGCGGGCATTTCGATCAAATTCTGAAACGGCGCGGGAGCAAGTGTCACAGATGGTGCCATCTAACGTTTGATGGTGCCATCTGTGCACCTTTCTTTTGAGATTGCCATGCTGAACTGGATATTCACATATGGAACCCTGATGCGCGGAATCCCTTCGAGATTCGGCAATTATCTCGAAGCCAACGGCATTTTTCTGGGCGAAGCGCAGATGCCGGGCCGCCTCTACGACCTGGGCAACTACCCCGGGCTGGTGTACGACGAGCAAAGTGAACGCCTCATAACGGGTCACATTTTCGAAGTAATGGATGCCCAAAAGGTGTTCGAACAGCTCGACCGCTACGAAGGGATCGACCCGGCCTCGCCGCCGCCCCATGAGTACCGCCGCGTCATCCGGCCGGCCATCTGGAAAGGGAAACGGGTGGCCTGCTGGGTGTACGAGTATGCGCTCGACCCTGCCGGCAAGCCCGAGATTCCGGATGCCAGCTACCTCGAGTACTGGCACCTGCATGAGGGCCACCGGAAGTTCGTATTGCACGAGTGAGCCGGGATGTGAGGAGCGAGGTTTGATGGGTTGATGTGCACTGCCCCCACGATGGAAGCCTGTCCCGATGCCGATTGGCGTCGGGGCAGGCTTCCGTGGTTTTTGGGCAAACCGAATGGCGTCCTCATCGCTGTTCGATCGCCGGTGTGGCGCAGCGAGTCGAAGCGCGGCGCGCACACCCCCTCGTCCACGCGTCCTTCCCACTGATCCCGCGATTTGGCCGTTTTTGCCGAAAGGCAGACACAATCGGGCGCAGTAGCCTGATGCGGCATGGTGGCGGCTTGAGTACCTTGCGAGCCATATGAAAAAGCCGTTGCCCATGTTGCGTTTGCTGCCTCTGATGCTGGCCCTCGGGCTCCTTTTGCCGAAAGGCCACACCCAAACCGACCCCTTGCTCCTCAGCCAGCCGAACAGCCTGCTGGGCGCCCTGGCCAATCCGGCGCTGGTGCCCCGCATGGAAGGCATCGTCGTGCAGCTGCCCGCCTTTGCCAGCCAGACCTGGTTCGAGGGGCCGACCTGGGGCGACTTCGTGGCGCGGCAGGGCGGGCAACGGGTGCTCACCATGGACGATGCCATCGCCAGGATGAACGACCACAACCGCATCTTCCAGCAGAACGACCTGGTGCTGCTGGGCGTGGCCCTGGTGAAGGGCCGTACCAGCGCCGGCATCGCCAGCCGCTTCCGGCTGCACGCCATGGGCGTCTATCCGAAGACGCTGCCCCAGCTCATCTGGCAGGGCAATGCCCAGTTCGTGGGGCAGCTCGTCGAGCTGGACCACACGCTCGACATGTATTCCTTCCACGAGCTGTCGGCCTGGGGCGCCATCGGCCTGGGCAAGCTGACGGTGGGCGCGCGCCTCAAGTGGCTCAACGGCGTGCAGGCCTTGCGCACCGAGCGCAATGCACTGGCCCTGCACACCGACGAAGAAGACTACGCCATCACGATCCACAGCGACTACCTGCTGTACAGCGCCGGCACGTTCGACTACCGCTCGCTGCAGGACTTCACCATCGACCTGCCCGGTGCCACGCTTGCCGACCTGGAGCTGTTCACCCGCAACGCCGGCTTCGGGCTCGACCTGGGCGTGTCCTGGCGCTCCGACACGTGGGAGGTGGGTGCCAGCGTGACCGACCTGGGCGGCCGCATCCGCTGGACGCGCGACCCGCGCGCCTGGCGCTCGCAGGGCGACTTCGGCTATTCGGGCGTGGACATCTCGGCGGCACTGACGGGCGACTCGGTCACCTTCGGCGATGCCATCGACACGCTGCGCAGCCTGCTCCACATCGAACAGACCGACGCCACCTTCGAGACGGCCTTGCCGACGCGCTACTGGCTCAGCGCCCAACACCGCATCAACGCCTTGCTGCGCGCGGGCGCCGTCCTGTCGGCCGTCACGCTGGATGAGGACACCTACGCCACGCTCTCGCTGCAGGGCATCGTGACGCTGGGATCGTTCGTCGAGGGGGGCGCCGCGCTCAACCTGCGCAAGGGGCCGCAGCCCACCACCCTGGCCCTGTCGGCTTCCGCCAAACTGGGTCCGGTGCGCGCCTCGGCCTGGGTGGACAACCCCACGGCCATCGCTGCGCCGGCACAGGCCCGCTTCTTTGC
>CAYNYN010000292.1:0-4928 GCA_964401445.1 uncultured Saprospiraceae bacterium
GCCCGGGCCGACAACAACCACTTTCTTGTCTTACCTTTGCCCCGTCAATTCATCCAGCGCTGCTGAGTGGTTGATTTTATGGAGAAGGGGGGAGAGACCGGGCTCTGCGAACCCCTGGCAACCGGACGCCTACGGCGCGTCAGCGGTGCCAAGTCCCGCCAGATTTTGGAAAGATAAAATCAACAGCATCCAATGCCTGTACTTCGTTCCGACCAGCCTTTCGCGCTGGAAAGCGGCGCTGTGCTGCCCGCCATCGACATCGCCTACGAGACCTGGGGCCGGCTCAATCCCGAACGCGACAACGTCGTGTGGATCTTCCACGCGCTGACGGGCGACGCCCGCGCCGACAAGTGGTGGGCCGAGCTGGTGGGGCCGGGCAAGGTGTTCGATCCGGCACAGCACTTCATCGTCTGCGCCAACATGCTGGGGTCGTGCTATGGCACCACGGGGCCGGCCAGCATCAACCCCGCCACGGGCAGGAAGTGGGGCCCCGACTTTCCGCTCATCACCGTGCGCGACATGGTGTCGGCCCATCGGCTGCTGGCCGACGCCCTGGGCATCGACCGCATCTACGTGGGCATCGGCGGCTCGATGGGCGGGCAGCAACTGCTCGAGTGGGCTGCCGGCGAGCCCGACCGCTTCGACCTCATCATCCCCATCGCCACCAACGCCCGCCACTCGGCCTGGGGCATCGCCTTCAACGAGGCGCAGCGCATGGCCATCGAGGCCGAGCTGGCGCGCTACGACGACCCCGAAGAAGGCGGTCGCTACGGCCTCATGGCCGCCCGCGCCATCGCCATGCTCTCGTACCGCAACTACGAGACCTACCGCGCCACCCAGGACGAAGAGCAGGAGAAGCTGTACGACTATCGCGCCAGCAGCTACCAGCGCTACCAGGGCGAAAAGCTGGTGCGGCGCTTCGACGTCTTCAGCTACCTCACCCTCAGCAAGGCCATGGATGCGCACCACGTAGGGCGCGGCCGGGGCGGCGTGGCCCGGGCCCTCGGCCGCATCGGGGCACGCACGCTGGCCATCAGCGTGGATACCGACATCCTCTTCCCGCCTGCCGAGCAGCGCGAGATCGCACGCCTCGTGCCCCAAGGCCATCATGCCACCATCCGTTCGCTCTACGGCCACGACGCCTTCCTCATCGAGTTCGACCAGCTCGACCGCCTCATCCGGCAGTTCCTCTCGGGCGCCACCTTTCCCCTCGAGCCGGCCGAAAGCCCCCGCGCCACTACCCTGCCCCGCCCCCCCATTCCGGGCACCGAGTACTTCTGAAACTGCCCCGTTTCGTGGCTTGTACCTGTATTTCATGCTTTCGCAAAAAGCTGATCATCAATTTTTTGTAAAAAACATTCACCCTCTGGGCGTCGGCGGGCTTCGGGCCATTTCGGGAACGAGCGCGGGGGGTGCGGCGCTACTTTTGCTTTCGCAAACAGCAAAACAGCCATGCCCGAACTCAACAAATACAGCCGCCGCATCACCCAGGACGACACCCAGCCGGCCGCCCAGGCCATGCTCTACGGTGTGGGTCTGACCGACGAAGACATGCACAAGGCCCAGGTGGGCATCGTCAGCACGGGCTGGGAGGGCAACACCTGCAACATGCACCTCAACGGCCTGGCCGAACGCATCAAGCAGAGCGTGCGCGCGGCCGACCTGGTGGGCCTCATCTTCCACACCATCGGCGTGAGCGACGGCATCTCCATGGGTACCAGCGGCATGCGCTACTCGCTGCCCTCACGCGACCTCATCGCCGACAGCATCGAGTCGGTGGCCTCGGCACAGTGGTACGACGGCCTGGTGACCGTGGTGGGCTGCGACAAGAACATGCCGGGCGCCGTGATGGCGCTGGCCCGCCTCAACCGGCCGGGCCTGGTCGTGTACGGCGGCACCATCAGCCCGGGCTGCTGGGCCGGCAAAAAGCTCGACATCGTCTCGGCCTTCGAGGCGCTGGGCGAACGCATCGCCGGCAAGATCGACGAGGCCACCTTCCGCCAGATCATCAAGCACGCCTGCCCGGGGCCGGGCGCCTGCGGCGGCATGTACACCGCCAACACCATGGCGTCGGCCATCGAGGCGCTGGGGCTGGCCCTGCCCGGCAACTCGTCCATCCCGGCCGAGTTTCCCGAAAAGGAAGGCGACCTGGCTCGCGTGGGCGCTGCCGTCCGGCTGTTGCTCGAGCGCGACATCAAGCCGCGCGACATCCTCACCCGCGAGGCCTTCGAGAACGCCATCACGCTGGTGACCGTGCTGGGCGGCTCGACCAATGCCGTGCTGCACCTCATCGCCATGGCGCGCGCGGCCGAGGTGCCGCTCACGCTCGATGACTTCCAGCGCATCAGCGACCGCACGCCCTTCCTCGCCGACCTCAAACCCAGCGGCAAGTACGTGATGCAGGACCTGTACGAGGCGGGCGGCGTGCCCGCCGTGATGAAGATGCTGCTGGCCGAGGGCATGCTGCACGGCGACTGCCTCACCGTGACGGGCAAGACGCTGGCCGAAAATTTGGCGGAAGCCCCCGACCTGAAAGCAGGCCAGGACATCATCCGCCCGCTCGACCGCCCCATCAAGCCCTCGGGCCACATCCAGATCCTGTACGGCAACCTGGCCGAGGGGGGCGCGGTGGCCAAGATCACGGGCAAGGAAGGCGAGCAGTTCACGGGGCCGGCCCGCGTGTTCGACGGCGAGGACGCCGCCAACGAGGCCATCAAGAACAAAGAGATCGAGCCCGGCGAGGTCATCGTGATCCGCTACTGCGGGCCCAAGGGCGGCCCCGGCATGCCCGAGATGCTGAAGCCCACCTCGGCCATCATGGGCGAAGGACTGGGCGACAAGGTGGCGCTGATCACCGACGGCCGCTTCTCGGGCGGCACCCATGGCTTCGTGGTGGGCCACATCACGCCCGAGGCACAGGTGGGCGGCACCATCGCCCTGGTCGAAGACGGCGACATCATCACCATCGATGCCGTGCACAACCGCCTCGAGGTGCATCTGTCGGATGCGGAGCTGGAGGCGCGCCGCGCCCGCTGGCAGCCGCGTCCCCTGCCTGTAAAAAGAGGATACCTGCGCAAATACGCCTTTACCGTCAGCTCGGCCAGCGAAGGCTGCGTGACCGACGAGCTGCCCGAACCCGACGTCACCATCCCGTCCGAAGCCCCTTCCATTTAAGCTAAATCAGGAGTCATGAAACATACGCACGTCTCTACGGCCGCCAACGGCCATGCGCCCGCCGCATCCGTGGTCAAGACAGAGACCATCACGGGCGCCGAAGCCGTCATCCGCTGCCTGCTCGAAGAAGGGGTGGACACCATCTTCGGCTATCCGGGTGGTGCCATCATGCCGGTGTACGACAGTCTGTACGACTATCGCGACCGCCTGCGCCACATCCTGCCCCGCCACGAGCAGGGGGCCATCCACGCGGCCGAAGGTTATGCACGGGTGACGCGCCGCACCGGCGTGTGCATGGTCACCTCGGGCCCCGGCGCCATGAACCTGATGACGGGCCTGGCCGATGCCATGCTCGACTCGACGCCGCTGGTGTGCATCACCGGCCAGGTGTACAGCCATCTGCTGGGCTCGGACGCCTTCCAGGAAACCGACGTGCTGGGATGCACCATGCCCGTCACCAAGTGGAACTACCAGATCACGCGGGCCGAAGAGATACCCGAGGTTTTTGCGAAAGCATTCTACATTGCCAACACGGGGCGGCCGGGGCCCGTGGTGATCGACCTGGCCAAGAACGCCCAGCTCGAGACGCTCCAGTGGCGCTACGTGCCACACCGCCGCATCCGCAGCTACGCGCCCAGGCCCCGCCCCCAGGCCGAAGCGCTGCAGCAGGCCGCCCGCCTGCTCAACGAGGCTCGTAAGCCCTTCATCGTGGCGGGCCACGGCATCCAGATCGCCGGCGCCCAGGACCTGTTCCGCGCGTTCGTCGAGAAAACCGGCATCCCCGTGGGCTTCACCCTGCACGGCCTGTCCACGCTGCCCACGCGCCATCCCCTCAACATGGGCATGCTGGGCATGCACGGCCACTACGCACCCAACATCAAGACCAACGAGTGCGACGTGCTGCTGGCCATCGGCATGCGC
This sequence comes from uncultured Saprospiraceae bacterium, assembly GCA_964401445.1. GTDB lineage: Bacteria > Bacteroidota > Bacteroidia > Chitinophagales > Saprospiraceae > WFYJ01. Next base: position 4,096 of record CAYNYN010000292.1, read on the forward strand.
TTCGACGACCGCGTCACGGGCGACCTGCAGCGCTACGCCCGCCAGGCCAAGGTGATCCACATCGAGATCGACAGATCGGAAATCAACAAGAACGTCCGGGCCGACGTGGCCATCCACGCCGACGCCCGCGACGCCCTGCAGGCACTCATGCCGCTGGTGGAGCCGCGCCGCCACGACGACTGGGTGGCCTCGTTCCACGAGCTGGCCGCCATCGAACGGCAAAAGGTCATCGAGCCGGCCATGAAGCCCACGCCCCGCGGCATGATGAAGATGCCGATGGTCATTGCCGAGGTGTCGCGCCAGACGAAAGGCCAGGCCATCGTGGCCACCGACGTGGGGCAGCACCAGATGATGGCGGCGCGCTACTACGAGTTTGCCGGCACCAACCAGATGGTCACGTCGGGCGGCGCCGGCACGATGGGCTTCGGCCTGCCTGCCGCCTTTGGCGCCAAGCTGGCCAACCCCGACCGCCACGTGGTGGCCTTCATCGGCGATGGCGGCTTCCAGATGACGCTGCAGGAGCTGGGCATGCTGGCCCAGTGGCACGTCGGCGTCAAGATCGTGCTGCTCGACAACAACTACCTCGGCATGGTGCGCCAGTGGCAGCAGCTCTTCTTCGACCGCCGCTATTCCGAGGTCGAGCTCCAGAACCCCGACTTCGTCACCATCGCGCGCGGCTTCGGCGTGCCCGGACGCACCATCAGCAAGCCCGACGAGCTGCCCGAGGCCGTGGCCGAAATGCTCGCCCACGACGGCCCCTACCTGCTGCACGTGATGGTGGAAAAGGAAGAAAACGTGTTCCCGATGGTGCCTGCCGGCGCCGCTGTCGATGA
>CAYNYN010000293.1:0-4921 GCA_964401445.1 uncultured Saprospiraceae bacterium
TAGCGGAGGCGTTTCAGGTGAATCGATCAGATTAGTACCCGGTTCCGCGCGGGAGTGCGTCTCAACCATCGGTCTCTCGAATCCTCCAGAAAAACCGTCGTCCATGCCTCGGTGCCCTTCGTCGGGCAAATGCCTATTTTGGCGAAAGCCTTGGCATCTTGCATGCCCGGAAAAGGGCTGCCTCCTTCGGCTCATCATCTCAACCCGATACCATTCGCGCTATGGCCATGACCTACGACAACTTCACCCTCAAGGCCCAGGACGCCATCCTGAAGGCCCAGCAGATTGCGAAAAGCCGCCAGCAACAGCAGGTGGACACCGTGCACCTGCTGCTGGGCATGATGGATACCGACGAACACATCACCACCTTCCTGTTGCAAAAGGCGGGCGTGGCGCCCACCGCCCTGCGGCTGCGCCTCGAGGACGCGCTGAAGCATTACCCCCGCGTGCAGGGCGTGCAAAAGCAGTTTCTGACGAAAGAAGCCAACCAGGCGCTGGCACGCGCCAAAAAGCTGCTGACCCACTTTGGCGACAAGTACATCTCCATCGAGCTGATGCTGCTGGGCATCCTGCAGGGCAACGACCGGGGCGCACGTCTGCTGCGGGAGGCAGGAGCCACCGAAGAGAAAGTCGAAGCAGCCATCGGCGCCCTGCGCAAGGGGGCCACGGTCAGCGAACCGGGGGCCGAGGCGCAGTATCACGCGCTGGAGCGCTTCGGCATCAACCTGACGGCCCGGGCCGAAGCCGGCGAGCTGGATCCCATCATCGGCCGCGACGAGGAAATCCGGCGCGTGCTGCACATCCTGTCGCGCCGCCGCAAGAACAACCCCATCCTCGTGGGCGAGCCGGGCGTGGGCAAGACGGCCATCGTGGAGGGCATCGCCTGGCGCATCGTGCGCAAGGACGTGCCCGTCAACCTGCAGCGCAAGCAGATCTGGACGCTCGACATCGCCTCGCTCGTGGCGGGCGCCAAGTACAAGGGCGAGTTCGAGGAGCGGCTCAAGGCCGTGATCAAGGAGGTGATCGCCAGCAATGGCGAAGTGATCCTTTTCATCGACGAGATCCACACCCTCATCGGTGCCGGGGGCGGCCAGGGCGGCGTCGATGCCGCCAACATCCTCAAGCCGGCCCTGGCCCGAGGCGAGCTGCACGCCATCGGCGCCACCACCCTCGACGAGTACCAGAAGTATTTCGAAAAAGACCGCGCGCTGGTGCGCCGCTTCCAGACGGTCGTCATCGACGAGCCGAGCGTGCAGGAGACGATATCCATCCTGCGGGGGCTGCAGGACAAGTACGAGGTGTTCCACCAGATCGAGATCGCTGACGAGGCCCTGGTGGCTGCGGCCGAGCTGTCGCATCGCTACATCTCCGACCGGTTCCTGCCCGACAAGGCCATCGACCTGATCGACGAGGCTGCCGCCAAACTGCGCATGGAGCTCGACAGCGTGCCCGAAGAGGTGGACGAGTTGGAGCGGCGCCTGCGCCAGCTCGAGATCGAGCGTGAGGCACTGAAGCGCGAGCGCAGCAGCGGCACCAAGCTCGACGAGCTGGAACAGGAAATCGCCAATGCGCGCGACCGCCTCGACTCGGTGCGTGCGGCCTGGCAAAACGAAAAGACACTGGTGGACCAGGCCCTGCAGCTGCGCCAGCAGATCGAGGCGCTGGAGCAGGAAGCCGAGCGGGCCGAACGCCAGAGCGACTACGAGAAGGTGGCGCGCATCCGCTATGGCACCCTGCAGGAGCTGCAGGCCCGCCTCGCAGAGGCCGAAGCGGCGCTGGCCGCCCTGCCCGAGGGAGCGCGCTTCACCAACGACCAGGTCACGGCCGACGACGTGGCCGAGGTGGTCAGCCGCTGGACGGGCATCCCCGTCAGCAAGATGCTGCAAAGCGAGCGTGACAAGCTGCTGGGCCTCGAAGCCCAGATCCACCAGCGCCTCATCGGGCAGGAGGAAGCCGTGCGCGCCGTAGCCGACGCCGTGCGCCGCAGCCGGGCCGGCATGCAGGACGCCAACAAGCCCATCGGCTCGTTCATCTTCCTCGGTCCCACCGGCGTGGGCAAAACCGAGCTGGCCAAGGCCCTGGCCGAGGTGCTGTTCGACGACGAGCGCGCCATCACCCGCATCGACATGAGCGAGTATCAGGAAAAGCACTCGGTATCGCGCCTGGTGGGCGCCCCGCCGGGCTACGTGGGCTACGAGGAGGGCGGCCAGCTCACCGAGGCCGTGCGCCGCAAGCCCTACAGCATCGTGCTGCTCGACGAGATCGAAAAGGCACACCCCGACACCTTCAACATCCTGCTGCAGGTGCTCGACGACGGCCGCCTGACCGACAACAAGGGGCGCGTGGCCAATTTCCGCAACACGATCATCATCATGACCTCGAACATGGGGTCGGACATCATCCTCGAAAACTTCGAAGACCTCGAGGTGGTGGGCCCCGAACGACGCGAAGAGATCCTCGACGCCACGCGCGACGAGGTGTTCGAGCTGCTGATGCAGCGCCTGCGGCCCGAGTTTCTCAACCGCATCGACGAAAAAATCATGTTCCTGCCGCTGACGCCCGATCAGATCAAGCAGATCCTCGAGTTGCAGTTGCGCAAGGTGCGCCGCATGCTGGCCGACAAGGGCATCGCGCTCGAGCTCACGCCCGCCGCCATGGACCTGCTGGCCGAATGGGGCTACGACCCTCAGTTCGGCGCGCGCCCCGTCAAGCGCGTGCTGCAAAAGGCCGTCGTCAACGAGCTGTCGCGTATGGTCATTGCCGGCACCTACCAGGCCGGCGACACCGTCCTGATCGATGCCAAAGACGAAGACCTCGTGTTCGGGAAAAAGGGCAGCACCACCACGACCGAAGTGTCGGGAAAGGACGTCAAGCCAAAGAAGTCGTCAGATACTGCGGCCAGCGCCGCCGCCGAGCGGAAAAAGCGCCTCGAAGCGCTGCAACGTGCCACTGAAGAAGTGGAAGAAGCGGCGCGCAAGGTGAAGGAAGACAATGAGCATGCTGCGACGAAGGAGGAGGACGGTGTCTGAAGAACTGCGTTTCTCTGCGTCCGCGGGCTGCGATTTCCCTGGCTGGGCCACGATGGATCGGGGCAGCGCGCCGATGGTGATCGGCCATTGTCGGAAGGGGCACCTCGAGCGCCCTTTGCCAATGGCTCGTCAATAAAGTCGCCTTTTTTCCTCCTGCGTGTAGTCGCGACCTTCTGCCAATCGATTGACTTCGGGTTGCAAGAGCCATACGCCGATGGGGAAAAACCAGATCATGAAAAACTCACCCGCGAAATCGGCAAATCTGACCGCTCGTTTCTTTTCCGCCAGGGCGATCGTCCTGGCGGCGAAATACATGCCATAGAAAATACATGCCATTGCGATCAGGTGGGCAGGCAGGATGAGGGCCACCCATGCCGGGGGTGTGGTCTGGTTTGTGTCCAGAATGTCCTGCTGGGCCAGGACCAATAGCAGGGAAACCAGGGTGATGTACACGGCGGGAACCGCGAGGAGGATTTCGAAGCGCCGGGTATTCTGTCGGAGCTCCTCGGGTATTTGCGTTTGCAGGCCGGTGCCTATCGCCCAGATCCAGCCCAGATAGGTGATCATGAGCACGATCAAGACGATGGGGTAAAACCCGAAAAGCACGTGGAAGAACGAGTGGGAATCAAGGATGTTGGACGCAGTTTGGATAGACCCTATCAGCAAAATCTGATACAGCAAGGGAACGCCGCACAGCAGCATGAACAGTTGCCAGTGGCGGGCCTTCAGGAATTTCTCAGCCATGGTGAGCGATTTTTATGCGGATTTCCTCGGCTTGATTGCCGAGGCTCGGCGCTTACCCACTACCGCCATTGCTGACAATTTTGCTCAAAGCAATGTGGTTTGGGACTTGCTGACGATGGACAATTCCGCCATTTCTGCCAATTAGCCCCTTTCCGCCTTTTCCACTCCTCAAAAACGGTCTTTCACCTCCTGTTCGTACACCTGCCGGATGCCTTCTTCCAGGCCGATGCGATGGTGCCAGCCCAGGCCGTGCAGCTTGCTCACGTCGAGCAGCTTGCGGGGCGTGCCGTCGGGCTTGCTCAGGTCGTGTTTGATTTCGCCCTCGAAGCCGACGATGCGGGCGATGAGCGCGGCCAGGTCCTTGATGGCGATGTCTTCACCCGTGCCGATGTTGACCAGCTCGCGGCCGCTGTAGTTTTTCATGAGGAAGAAACAGGCGTCGGCCAGGTCGTCCACGTGCATGAATTCGCGGCGGGGCGTGCCCGTACCCCAGATCACCACTTCCTTGCGTCCTTCTTTTTTGGCTTCGTGGAACTTGCGCAGCAGGGCCGGCAAGACGTGTGATGTTTCGAGGTCGTAGTTGTCGCCGGGCCCGTACAGGTTGGTGGGCATCACCGAGATGAAGTCGCAGCCGTACTGGTCGCGGTAGGCCTCGCACAGCTTGATGCCGGCAATCTTGGCGATGGCGTAGGGCTCGTTGGTGGGCTCGAGCGGGCCGGTGAGCAGGTACTCCTCCTTGAGCGGCTGCGGCGCCAGCTTGGGGTAGATGCAGGACGAGCCCAGGAAGAGCAGCTTCTTCACGCCGTACTTCCACGCGGCGTGGATGACGTTGGCCTCGATGGCGAGGTTGTCGTAGAGAAACTCGGCGCGGTACGTGTTGTTGGCCAGGATGCCACCCACTTTGGCTGCAGCCAGAAACACGTAGTCGGGCCGTTCGCGGTGGAAGAACATTTCCACCTCGTCCTGCCGTCGCAAATCCATTTCGCGTGAGCTGCGCACGACGAGGTTGTGGTAGCCTTCGGCCTTCAACTTGCGCACGATGGCCGAGCCGACCATACCGCGGTGACCGGCCACGTAGATTTTGGCATCGGGGTGCATGTGTCTGGTGTTTTGCCGCGCAAGATAGGAACTTCGTTCAGGCTTATGGC
>CAYNYN010000294.1:0-1270 GCA_964401445.1 uncultured Saprospiraceae bacterium
ATACTCGCCAGCCATCCCCGACGTTGGAGCGCCTATCTTTGAGCCAGCCAGCAGCTACAGCATATGGACATCTATTCGCGAAAAACGAGGTGGAAATGGTACCTGGCCATTGCCGGTCTGCTGATCGTGCTCGTGTCGATGGCCGTGACGCGCTACCTGACCAACCAGTTGGCCATCGAGGAGCGCAAGAAGGTGGATCAGCTCAAGGCCGCCATGGAATCCATTTCCTTCGAATCGTACAACGAAGCCGACTGCGACGTGACGTTCCAGTTCGAGTTCGTGCGCAGCAATACGACCATCCCGCTGCTGCTCGTCAACGACCAGGGCGAGGTGGAGCTGGCCGTCAACTTCGGGCCGCGGCGCGACACCAACCAGGTTTTTCTGAAAAGGAAGCTGGAGGAGCTGATCGCCGAGGGCGTCGATCCGGTGGTGGTGCGCACGCCCGAGGGCGAGCAATACCTCTACTTCGAGCACTCGCGCATCCTGCGCATGCTGGAATGGTATCCCATCGTGCAGCTCGGCCTGATCGGCGCGTTCATTCTGCTCGGCTACCTGGGCTTCAGCTACGCGCGCCGCGCCGAGCAGAACCAGGTGTGGGTGGGCATGGCCAAAGAGACGGCGCACCAGCTGGGCACGCCCATCAGCGGCATCCTGGCGTGGATCCAGCACCTCGAGCTGCTGCGCCCCGACGACGCCGAGCTGCAGGAGGTGGTGCACGAGCTGGGCAACGACGTCAAGCGCCTCGAGCTGATCGCCGACCGCTTCAGCAAAATCGGCGCGGCGCCCGAGCTGCACCCCGTGAACATCTACGACGAGCTGGAGAAGGTGCGCACCTACATGGCACGCCGCGCCCCGCGCAAGGTCCGGTTCGACTTTCCCGATCCGGCTGCCGAGCCCCCGCTCGAGGTGCACGTCAATCCGCACCTGTTCGAGTGGGTGCTCGAAAACCTGATCCGCAATGCGCTCGACGCCATGGACGGCACGGGCACCATCAGCGCACGCGTGTACAGCGACCCACACCACGTCTGGATCGAGCTGTCCGATACGGGCAAGGGCATCCCTTCCAACCTGCACAAGACCATCTTCCAGCCGGGCTTCACCACCAAAAAGCGGGGCTGGGGACTGGGCCTGTCGCTGGCCAAGCGCATCATCGAGGACTACCACAAGGGGCGCATCTTCGTCAAGCATTCCGAGCCGGGCAAGGGCACCACGTTTGCCATCCGGCTGCCGCGAGAGGGAGCTGGCCGCTGAGGCTGCAGGGAAATGGTTG
>CAYNYN010000294.1:1370-4908 GCA_964401445.1 uncultured Saprospiraceae bacterium
ATCGTCCCTGGTCCATCGTCCATCGTCTCTGGTCCATCCGCACCACCCCACTCCGCGCATGCATGGTTGCAGCTTCGTATCTTGCAGCCGCTCCGGGCCGCATGGGCGGCTTTTACCGAGTGGACACTGGTCACGCTCTACCTTGTACACCGATTGAAGAAACGACTACACACACGCGTATGAATTCGATTCAGTTTCTGAAGGAAGGGATCCGCAATCTCCGCACCGTGGGGACACTGACGCGCTCGTCGAGGTTCCTGTGCCGCAACATGGTGAGCCATGTGGATTTTGCGAAAGCAAAAGTGATCGTCGAGCTGGGCGCCGGCGATGGCGTCATCACCCGCCACATCCTGCGGCGCATGGCGCCCGATGCCCGCCTGCTCGCGTTCGAGGTGCTGCCCTCGTTGGCCGAGGTGCTGCGCACCATCGATGACGACCGCCTGATCGTGGTCAACGACTCGGCCGAGCACCTGGGCAAATACCTCGAGCAGTACGGTTTCGACGGGGTGGATGCGGTCATCTCGGCCATCCCCTTCGTGGCGCTGCCCGACGAGCTGGCCTATCGCATCGTGGGCGAGTGCAAGAAGTACATGAGGCCCGGGGCCCCTTACATCCAGGTGCACTATTCGCTTTTGGCAAAAAAGATTTACGAAGACATTTTCGGCGAGGTGAAGGTGCACTTCGTGCCGCTGAACGTGCCCCCCGCCTTCGTGCTCGTAGCAGAGAAGGCGCCGGAGCCGGCCCCGGTGGCGCCGCACGCCTGAGCGTGCACCCACAACCCCATCCGCTCATGCCACAATCGCACGATCTGGGGCGCTGGGGCGAAACCCTGGCCGCCCGATGGCTGACCGAGCAGGGCTGGCAAATCGCCGCCCGCAACTGGCGCCATGGCCCCCTCGAGCTCGACCTGGTGGCGTGGCAGGGCGAGGTGCTCGTATTCATCGAAGTGAAAACGGCACGCTACACCGGCCACGGCACGCCCGACGTGCGCGTCACGCCTGCCAAGCAACGGGCCATGGCCCGCGCCGCCGCTGCGTACATGCATGCCTGCGGGCACGAGGGCGACATCCGCTTCGACGTGATCAGCATCGTGGTGGCCGATCGAAATTCGTATTCCATCCGGCATTTTGCAGACGCCTTTTTTCCGGGGCTGTAAGGCCTTTGGCCCAGGAAAGATATTTTTGCCCGCCTTCCCCGAAGACCACAAACGAAAAAACCGATGAAGAGCCAACTCACATTCGACGATAGCGGCGTGCGCCCGTTCGTGGCGCCGCACGAGCAGGAACAACTGCTGCCCTTTGCGCGACAGGCCCATCAGATGCTGCTCGACGGCACCTGTCCGGGCAGCGATTTCCTCGGCTGGCACGACCTGCCCGCCACCTACGACCGCGAGGAGCTGGCCCGCATCCTCGAAGCGGCCGACACCATCCGCCAGCAATCCGAGATCCTCGTGGTGATCGGCATCGGCGGCTCGTACCTGGGTGCGCGTGCCGCCATCGAGATGCTGCAGCCGGCCTGGGCACACCTGCAGCCCAGCGTCGAGCGCAAAAACCCCATCATCCTCTTTGCCGGGACCAATCTTTCCTCGACCGCGCTGGCGGAAATGCTGCAGCTGGTCGAGCAGCGCGACTTCTCGGTCAACGTCATTTCCAAATCGGGCACGACGACCGAGCCGGCCATCGCCTTCCGCTTTTTCCGAAAGGTGCTCGAACGGAAATACGGCCGCGAGGGCGCGCGCAAACGCATCTTCGCCACCACCGACCGGCAAAAGGGGGCCCTGCGCCAGCTGGCCGAGCAGGAGGGCTACACCACCTTCGTGGTGCCCGACGACGTGGGGGGCCGCTTCTCGGTGCTGACGCCCGTGGGCCTGCTGCCCATCGCTGCGGCAGGCATCGACGTCCAGGCCCTTCTGGATGGCGCCGCCGCCATGCGCAATGAGCTGATCGACGCCACGCCCGACAATCCGGCCATCCGCTATGCCATGGCGCGCCATGCCCTCTATCAGAAGGGCAAGCTCATCGAGCTGCTCATCAACTACGAGCCGCGCCTGCAGTACCTGGCCGAGTGGTGGAAGCAGCTCTTCGGCGAGTCGGAGGGCAAGGACGGCAAAGGCCTCTTCCCCGCTTCCGCAAACTTCACCACCGACCTGCACTCGCTCGGCCAGTACATCCAGGACGGGCGCCGACACCTGTTCGAGACACTCGTCGCCGTGGAAAAACCGCTGTACGACCTGACCATCGATGCCGACGACGACAACCTCGACGGGCTCAACTACCTCGCCGGAAAAACGGTGGATTACGTCAACAAGCAGGCTGCGCGCGGCACCCGCGAAGCGCACCTCGACGGGGGCGTGCCCAACCTCGAAATCCGCATCCCTGCCTTCGAGGCCCGGCACCTCGGTGCCCTGTTCTACTTTTTCGAAAAATCCTGTGCGCTGAGCGGGCTGATGCTGGGGCTCAACCCCTTCGACCAGCCGGGCGTGGAGGCCTACAAGCGCAACATGTTCCGGCTGCTCGGCAAACCCTGATGCGTCCAGTGCGTTCGAGCAACGATCTTTTCACCCAACGAGTGGCAAACGAAAGGCAGGCAACCCCATGGCACTACCCAGAATCATCGGCAGCTATACCGGTCCCGAGCGCGGCCCGCTGTTCCTGTGCACCGGCGGCATGCATGGCAACGAGCCGGCGGGGGTGCGTGCCCTCGAGATCGCCTTCAAGATGCTGGAGCTGGAGCCGATGGTCAACCACGAGTTCAGCTACAAGGGGCGGTTCGTGGGCATACGCGGCAACGTGCAGGCCCTCGAAAGGGGGGTGCGCTTCCTGCAGCGCGACCTCAACCGCATGTGGACCGAAGAGATCGTCGCGCACGTGCGCAAGACGCCCAGGGCGCGCCTCGAAGCCGAAGAGCTGGAGCTGAAAGAGCTGCTGGAGGTGTTCGACCGCGAGGTGAACACCTACCAGCCCGACAAGATCGTGCTGCTCGACCTGCACACCACCACGGCCCGCGGCGGCATTTTCTCGATCGCCACCGACGAGCCGGAAAGCATCCGCATCGCCACCAACCTGCATGCTCCCGTCATCACGGGCATGCTGCGGGGCATCACGGGCACCACGCTGCACTGGTTCGTGCCCGACCACTTCGGCGGCACGGAGACGACGGGCGTGGCCTTCGAGGCAGGGCAGCACGACGATCCCCTCTCGGTCAACCGTTCCATCTCGGCCATCATCAACTGCATGCGCTCGATCGGTGCCGTCAAACCCGAAGACGTCGAAAACCGACACGACAAGCTGCTCATCACCTACTCGCAAGGACTGCCCAAGGTGGCCGAGCTGTTGTACGTGTACCACATCCAGCCCGACGAGGAGTTCCACATGATACCGGGCTTCAAAAACTTCCAACCCATCCGCAAAGGGCAAACGCTGGCCTACAACCAGCACGGCCCCATCAGGGCGCCCATGGATGGCCTCATCCTCATGCCGCTCTACCAGAGCAAGGGAGAAGACGGGTTCTTCATCGTCAGGGAAGTGCCGTTTGAAGG
>CAYNYN010000295.1:0-4894 GCA_964401445.1 uncultured Saprospiraceae bacterium
TGTTGAGACGCTGCTGCGCAGCGATGTTGAGGTAAAAACGTTGCGCACCGTTGCGTCCCCGATTGGCATCGGAGCCTGTCCCGGCTTTACCGGGGACAGGCGTAGCGTCGTTGCGTGAGGAACGAGATAGCACCGATTTACCCGGTTTCAGCGATTCACCCAATTCCACCAAAACTCGGTGATTCTCAGCGTGTACTCTGTGCAACTCTGTGTAACAAAAAATGCGGCTGGAAGCTCACTGCGCTCGCGACGATGGACGATAGACGACGGACACACAAGTCGCATTCATAAAGAGATGCAAATCAATCTTAAACAATAAACTTTAAACTTCAAACTGAAACCCTCAACGCTACACGCTCAACCCTCAACCGATTCGACCGGTTTCACCGATTCACCCGATTCCACCCGAATGGAAGGCGTTGAAGGCGCAAACCCAAAAAGAAGCAAATGGATTCACTGACACAAATCACACTCGGCGCGGCCATGGGCGAGGCCGTGCTCGGCAAGAAGGTGGGCAACAGGGCCATGCTCTGGGGCGCCATCGGCGGCACCATCCCCGACCTGGACGTGTTCGCCAACCTGTTCATGGACGAGATCGATGCCCTGGCATTCCACCGCTCCATCACCCACTCACTGCTCTTTGCGGTGGTGGCGCCTTTCGTTTTCGGCTGGCTCACGCATCGCTTCTACCGAAGCGGCATTTACCGAAAGGGGAAATACAAGGCCACGGCCATGACGGTATGGCTTCTGTTGCTGGCCGCCATCGCCTTTGCCGTCAACGTCATTCCCTGGCAGGTGTCGGGCCACCTCAACTGGACGGTTCTCGCCATCAGCGTGGCGCTGCTGGGCGGGGCGGGCTGGCTGCTGTGGCGGCGCTACTATCGCGTCGAGCTCATGGAGGTGAACGCCACGGCCACCGACTGGGCCTGGCTGTTCTTCTGGTCCATCTTCACCCACCCGCTGCTGGACTCGTGCACGCCCTACGGCACGCAGCTCTTCCAGCCTTTTTCGGACTACCGCGTGGCCTTCAACAACATCTCGGTGGTCGACCCGCTCTACACCGTGCCGTTCATGCTGTGTCTGGTGGTGGCGGCCTGGCTGCCGCGCAAGAGTCGCAAGCGGGCCATGTGGAACTGGCTGGGCATCGGCATCAGCTCGGCCTACATGCTGTTCACCTTCTGGCACAAGCACGAGGTGAACCGCATCTTCGAGCAGGCGCTGCAGCGCGAGGGCATCGTGGCCCAGCGCTACATGACCACGCCCACCATCCTCAACAACTGGCTGTGGCAGGGCCTGGCCGAGGGCGACACGGCCTACTACTGGGGCGACTACTCGTTCTTCGACCCCGAACCGGTCATCCCCAAGCTGGTGACCATCCCCAAGGGGCACCACCTGCTGCAAGGCCACGAAAACGATCACGACATCCGCATCCTGCGCTGGTTCTCCAAGGGCTACTACAACGTCATCCGCCGCCAGGACGGCCGCCTGCAACTCAACGACCTGCGCTTCGGCTCGCTCACCCGCAGCTTTGACAGCGAACGCGACTACGTCTTCCGCTTCGTCCTCGAAGAAGTCGATGGCGTACTCGAGGCCCGACAGACGCGCGAAGGCAACGATATCGACGGCGAAGCGTTTCAAAAGTTCGTGCGTAGAATCAAGGGAGAGACGGAGTGAGTGAGGAGAGAGGAGTGAAGAGTGAGGAGTGATGTGGGCTGGAGGATTCGACTGTTGAGACGCGCCTTTGGCGCGATGTCGGGAGGGGCCAAATCGTTGCGTACCGTTGCGTACCCGATTTGCATCGGTGCAGGCTGTGCGTCGTTGCGCGAGGCGCTCAACGCTACACGCTCAACCCTCAACCGATTCGACCGGTTTCACCGATTCAACCGATTCCACCTGAACAAAGCGCATTGCGCGGGGAAGCCGTACCTTTGCAGTCCTTTTTGAAAAACAGGTTTGTAGGCTGCCTGCGGGCGGCATTTGCCGAAAGGCAAAATGAGCAAAATAGCGCTCGTACCCGCGCAGCCGGCAATACCAGGCAAAAGATTATGGAAAAGACAGAAACGCTGCAGGCCGAAGGGCACTACGCCAGGGCCAGCACCCAGATGAAAAACGAGATTGCGCGCCGCCGCACCTTCGCCATCATCAGCCACCCCGACGCCGGCAAGACGACGCTGACGGAGAAGCTGCTGCTGTTCGGTGGGGCCATCCAGGTGGCCGGCGCCGTCAAGTCGAACAAGATCAAGAAGACGGCCACGTCCGACTTCATGGAGATCGAGAAGCAGCGCGGCATCTCGGTGGCCACCTCGGTGATGGGCTTCGAGTACCAGGGCCGCAAGATCAACATCCTCGACACGCCGGGCCACAAGGACTTCGCCGAAGACACCTACCGCACGCTCACGGCCGTGGACAGCGTCATCGTGGTCATCGACGTGGCCAAGGGCGTCGAGGAGCAGACGCGCCGCCTGGTGGAGGTGTGCCGCATGCGCAAAACGCCCGTCATCGTCTTCATCAACAAGCTGGACCGCGAGGGCAAGGACGCCTTCGACCTGCTCGACGAGATCGAGCAGGAGCTGGGCCTGCGCGTGCGCCCGCTGTCGTGGCCCATCGGCATGGGGCAGCGCTTCAGGGGTGTGTACAACCTCTACGAGCAGAACCTGGTGCTGTTCCGCCCGCACGGCAAGCAGACCGAAGAAGACACCGTCCGCATCGACGACCTGTCGGACGGCCAGCTCGACGCCCACGTGGGCGAAGGCCTGGCCGACACCCTGCGCGAGGAGGTGGAGATCATCGAAGAGGTGTACCCGGCGTTCTCGCGCGAGGCCTACCTCGAAGGCGAGCTGTCGCCCGTCTTTTTCGGCTCGGCCATCAACAACTTCGGCGTGCGCGAGCTGCTCGACTGCTTCGTCGAGATCGCGCCCTCGCCCCTGCCCCGCCAGGCCGAGGAACGCGTCGTGCATCCGCACGAACCCAAATTCTCGGGCTTCGTCTTCAAGATCCACGCGAACATCGACCCGCGCCACCGCGACCGCATCGCCTTCGTGCGCATCGTGTCGGGCAAATTCGCGCGCAACACCAACTACTTCCACGTGCGGCAGGGCCGCAACCTCAAGTTTTCCAACCCCACCTCGTTCATGGCCGCCCGCAAGGAGGTGGTCGACGAAGCCTGGCCGGGCGACGTGGTGGGCCTGTACGACAGCGGCAACTTCAAGATCGGCGACACGCTCACCGAGGGCGAAGCGCTGCACTTCAAGGGCATGCCCAGCTTCTCGCCCGAGATCTTCCGCTTCGTCGACAACGCCGAGCCCATGAAGTACAAGCAGTTCGAGAAAGGCCTCGACCAGCTCATGGACGAAGGCGTGGCCCAGCTCTTCATCAAAGAGGACAACGGCCGCAAGATCATCGGCGTGGTGGGCGCCCTGCAGTTCGACGTCATCCAGTACCGCCTCGAGCACGAGTACGGCGCCAAGGTGCGCTACGAGCCCATCAACCTGCACAAGGCCTGCTGGGTGACGGCCGAAAGCGAGGCGGCACTCGAGGAGTTCGTGCAGCGCCGCCACAAGGACCTGGCGCGCGACAAGCACGGCCGTCTGGTGTACCTGGCCGAGACGCCCTGGATGCTCAAGATGGCCCAGGAAAACCATCCCGACATCCGCTTCCACTTCACCAGCGAGCTGTAAGCAGCAAGCCGCATGCGCATCGCCATCAACACGCGTTTCCTGCTGAAGGGCCGGCTCGAAGGCATCGGCCACTTCACGCGCGAGGTGGCGCGCCGCCTGGTGGCCGCACATCCCGAGCACGAGTTCCTGTTCCTGTTCGACCGGCCCTGGCATCCCGACTTCGTCATGGGCCCCAACGTGCAGCCCGTACAGCTCTTTCCGCCGGCGCGTCATCCGCTGCTGTTCATGGCCTGGTTCGAGTGGGCGGTGCCGCGCGCGCTGCGCCGTCTGGGTGCCGACGTGTTCGTGTCGCCCGACAACTTCTGTTCGCTGCGCACGCCCGTACCCACCGTGCTCGTCATCCATGATCTGGCCTACCGCCATTTTCCCGAGCAGGTGCCCTGGGCCCACCGCCAGTACTACCGCCACTTCATGCCGCGCTTTGCGCGCCGCGCCGATCGCATCGTCACCGTCTCGGAGTACACGCGCCAGGACGTGCTCGGGGCCTATGGCATCGCGCCCGAGCGGGTGGCCGTGGCCTGCAACGGCTGTCGCCCCATCTTCAGGCCCCTTTCGGAAAACGAGCAACAGGCCGTGCGCGACCGCTATGCCGACGGCCAGCCCTACTTCCTCTTCGTCGGCGCCGTGCACCCGCGCAAGAACGTGCATCGGCTCATCGCCGCCTGGGACCGCTTCCGCAAAATGACGGGCGCGCCGGTCAAGCTGCTCATCGGCGGCCGCTTCGCCTGGCAGACCGGCCCCGTGCGCACGGCATGGGAACAGGCCACCCACCGCGACGACATCGTCTTCCTCGGCTACCTCGACGAAGACGAGCTGCCCGCCATCACCGGCGCGGCCTTCGCCTTGACCTACACCTCGCTGTTCGAAGGCTTCGGCGTGCCGCTGCTCGAAGCCATGCACTGCGACGTGCCGCTCATCGCCTCCAACGTCTCGTCGATGCCCGAAGTGGCTGGCGAAGCCGCCCTGCTCGTCGATCCCACCGACGTGGACGCCATCGCGCGCGCCATGGCCCGACTGTGGGAGGACGAAGCCCTGCGCAGCCGGCTCGTGGCCCGCGGCCGCCTTCAGCGCCAGAAATTCACCTGGGAGCGCGCTGCCGAGGTCGTCTGGCAGCAGATCGAGGCTGTGGCCCGCTGAAGTGTGCGGGCTTTTTGCGTTGGGCGTGAATTTCTATTTTTTGTTACACAGAGTCTCACAGAGTGCACACTGAGTTCCAC
>CAYNYN010000296.1:0-4798 GCA_964401445.1 uncultured Saprospiraceae bacterium
CAGCGCGCGCCTCTCGCTCGAAGACCTGATGCAGTTGTTGCAGGAATGAGCCGCTCGTCACGTAACGACGTTATAGCGCCAGTATATGAGGATGAATAATGCGTCAAGAGGATTCGAGGACTGATGGTTGAGACTCGGCTATCGCCTCGATGTTGATAGGCGGCCCTTGGCCGCCCTGTTGAGACGCCGCCTACTGGGCGCGATGTTGAGATGGTGTAAGCTCGCTGCGCTCGCGACGATGGACGATAGACAATGGACAATTGAACAACGTCGTTACGTTGTCACAGCCTGCTCCGATTTGTCGGGGTTGCTGCGCGAGACGAACCCTCAACGCTACACTCTCAACCCTCAACCATAAAAACCTGACTCCTCACTGCGTTTTCTGCACCTGAAAGCTGCGGTTGGTAGCGGCCCCAAAGGTCGGGACGGGGTGTGGCGTGAGGGAGCGAGCAACCGATTCGACCGGTTTTACCGATTCACCCGATTCAGCCAAACTCCGTGGCCCTCTGTGTGTACTCTGTGAAACTCTGTGGTAGAAAAAACTGCGCCTCAACTGAAAAATCACGCGTTACGCTCTCACGTGTTGGGGCGCCATTTGCCGAAAGGCGAAAATTGGACAATCGCCCCTGCATATGTACTTTCGCAGGTCATGCTTGCCGCAAAAAACGAAGTTGGCGGGAGATCGAAGGATTTTCAACCATGTTTTGCGCCGAGGGGTATAAAAAAGGTTAGCACGCACACACGATGAGGCATTTTTCGATTTTCGATTTTGAAAACTACGTTCCTTCCCACATTCTGCAGCGCGGTCATGCCTACTACAAGGAGCGCCGCATTCGCGAGATGGACGAGATGGAGCCGGGCGAGTGGTATGCCGATGCCCATGGCACGGCGCCAGAGCCGTACGAGGTCTTCGTGCGGCTCGATGCAGCGGATCCGACCATCGTCGAGGAGTACGACTGCAGTTGTGCCTATGACCTGGGGATATGCAAGCACGTGGTGGCTTTTCTCTACGAGCTGCGCGAGCTGGTGGAAGCCATGAGCGACGAGGCGCCTGCCGAAGAGGTGGTCGTGGCCCGGGAACGGGCACCAGAGCCGGAGGAGGGCGGAAGCACCCGCCCTTTGCCGGAAGGCAGACAGCGTGAAGGGCGTGCGGCGACCGGCGTGGTGGCAGAAGCCGAAACGATGGTCGACGCCACGCAGCGCGAGTGGCTGGAGCGGTACCGCCTGCTCGAACCCTCGACGCGGGTGGTGTGGGAGGTGCTGGCCATGTTCTGGTCGCCCATCGATCAGCGGCGCCTCAAGCGCATTATCGATGCCCTGCCCGACGACCAGGCCCCGCGCGGGCTGCGCCTCAAGGAAGAGCTGGAGCTGCTTCGGCGCATCGGCCTGGTGGAGACGAATGGCATGGGCAGCTATTGGGTCGCCGAGGGGCCGGGCCACGCCCTGACCGAGGTGCTGTTCGATCCCAAGAACGGCTTGGGCCTGGCCATCCAGGCCATCCGCCAGACGCTGCCCGAGCATCGGGGCCGGCAGAAGTTCTGGCACGACGAGGAGGCGCTGTTTCGCGAGATGCGCTTTGCGCGCTACCTCAACGATGCGCGCGCTTTCCTGCAAGCCGTGCGCTACCTCGACGTGGAGGCGCCCAACAAGTATTCGCGCCATCAGGTGGTGCGCTTCTGGCTGGGCGACCAGATAGAACCCGCGCAGTTGCTGCATTTTCCGAAAGGCATCCGTTCGGCCCTGGCGCTGCTGGTGCTCGAGCTGATGCTCGACGGCACGCTGCCCATCGATCAGACCTTCCTCGACTGGCTCGCAGAGCAGATGATGCGTGCCGACCTGTTGTTGCCCAGCTACGTGGGGCGCCTGGCGCGCCCGCTCATGCTGCTGTACTACTTCAGCGGCCGCTTCGATGCGCCGATGAGCCAGCAGATGGTGGCGGCCATGCCCGACGAGGAGCGGCAGGCCTTCGAGCTGCTGGCGCGCACCTGGCGCGAGGATCTGGATGCGGTGGCACCCGAATATCTCAAACTGTTCGGTTCGCCCTTTTCGCGCATGCGGCGCCACCGTGCCGAGCTGCCCTGGCTGGCGCGCTTCCTGGCGTTTGTGGCGGCCTTGCGCACGCAGCCCGGCGGCGCGTGGGATGCGTTCGAAGAGAAAGTGGAGGAGCATCTGGCTGCGGCGGCGCGCAATGCCCTTTTCCCGCATCCCGACGTGGCGGTATTGCGCCATGCGGGGCGCGCACTGCTGGATGGAGACCGGTCGGGACTGGAGCATCCCGGAAGGACGGACTTCGACGACCTCGACGCGCTCTTTTTGCAGCTTTTTCGGCAGTGGTGCGGTCTGCCGGTGGACGAGGCTGTGTGTGCAACCCTTGCCAGCCAGTTTGCGCGGCGGGGCATGAGCCTGTGGGAGGCCGAGGCGCGCCAGCTGGTGCTGCAAGCGCGGGCCCGCGCTGACGAGGGCCAGCAGGCCGAAGCCAACCCCGTGAAGGAACGCCTGGGCCTCGTCACGCTGGCCGAGACACTTCGGCCGCGCGCCGCCTGGGAGCTGGTGCTCGAACGCCTCGAGCAGGCTTCTGCTGCCGGCAAGGAGATCGCCTCGGGGGTAGAAGAGCGCATTGCCTGGTTCTTCGACCCGGCGCAGCGCACGCTCTGGCCCCGCCATCAGAAAATATCCGTGCGCACCAAGACGTGGACGCGGGGGCGGCGCGTCACGCTGTTCGACCTGCGCACCCGCCTGGGCGAGCTGTTGCGTCCCGACGACTGGCAGCTGATGCGGGCCGTGGAGGAGCTCGAGCTGGCGGAGATACGGCTCAACCGGCATCCCGAGATCTTGCGTCATCTCTGCGGCCACCCGCACATCTTTCTCGCCGATCAGCCCGACCTCAGGGTGCATTTCGAGCTGGTACAGGCTACGCTGGTCATCGACCAGACGCCTGAAGGCTACCGCTTCCGGCTCACGCCCGAAGTGGAGGGGCCGGGCCTGCACCTGCTGCCCGTCTCGCGCACCCGCTTCCTCATCGTCGAGGTGCCGGAGGCGCTGGCGCCCGTGGTCGAGTTGGTACAACAGGCCGACCCTGTGGTGCCGCCCGCAGCGGGGGCGCGCCTCGAGCAGCTCGTGGGGCGCTTGCAGGCGCACCTGCCGGTGCTGACCGATACCGATGTGAAGGAATTGCCCGAGGTGGAGGCCGACCCGCGCATCCACATCCATCTCATCCCTGCAGGTACGGCCTTCGCGTTGGAGCTGCTGGTCAAGCCGCTGAAGGAAACGCCGCCGCTGCTCGTGCCGGGCGAGGGAGACGCCCTGGTGCTCGGCATCGTGGGCGGGAGGCGCGTGCGCTGCGTGCGCGCGCTGGACGAAGAGCGCCGACGCAGGGACGCGCTGGTGGCCCTGCCCGCCTGGCGTGCGCTCGAAGGCAAGGGTGCTTCGTGGTCCGTGCCCGACAGCTTCGCCTGCCTCAGCCTGCTGGAGGCCCTCCGTCCGCTGGTGGACGCAGGCGAGGTGGTGGTCGAGTGGCCCGAAGGGGGCGCCATCGGCATCGCGCGCCAGATCGACCTGTCGGAGTTCAGGATGCGGGTGGCCGGCAGCGACTACTGGTTCGGTATCGAAGGGGATGTGCAGGTGGATGAGGGGCGACTGCTGCGCCTCATCGAGCTGTTCGACTTGCTCGAGCAGCAGGACCGCTTCATCGAGCTGAGTCCGGGCGAGTTCGTGGCATTGACCGAACGGCTGGCCCGCCAGCTCAGGCGCCTCAGGGCCCTGGCAGAAAAGCGAAAGAACGGGCTGCGCGTCAGCAAGCTGGGGGCCCTGGCCCTCGAAGAGCTGTTGCAGGAGGTGGGCCAGGTGGAGACCGACGCGGCCTTTCACGGGGTGCTCGAGCGGGCCCGTGCGGCTTTCGCCAAAAACTACGAGCTGCCGCCGCCCGATGCGTTTACGGCCACGCTGCGCCCCTACCAGCGCGAAGGATACGTGTGGCTGCGCCGCCTTGCTGACTGGGGCGTGGGTGCCTGCCTGGCCGACGACATGGGCCTGGGCAAGACGGTGCAGGCCCTGGCGCTGATGAGCGTGCGCGCGGCCCTCGGCCCGCAGCTCGTGGTGGCGCCCGCCAGCGTGTGCCGCAACTGGGTGGCCGAGGCGCGCAAGTTTACGCCTGGGCTGCGGCCCCTGCTCTTTGGCGAGGGCGACCGGGAAAAGATGATCGAAGCGGCCGGTGCCGGCGACCTGGTCATCGTCACCTACGACCTCATGGCGCGCGAAGAAGCGCTGTTCACGTCGCGGCAGTGGGCCACCATCATCCTCGACGAGGCCCAGGCCATCAAGAACTACCAGACCAACCGCTCGAAGGCCGCCATGCGCCTCGCGGGCGACTTCAGGATCATCATGACGGGTACGCCCGTGGAGAACCACCTGGGCGAGCTGTGGAACCTGTTTCACTTCATCAACCCCGGCTTGCTGGGCGATCGCGAGAGCTTCCGCCAGCGCTTCGCCCTGCCCATCGAGACGGGCGACGGGCTGGCGCGCGAGCAGCTGCAGCGGCTGGTGCGCCCCTTCATCCTGCGGCGCCGCAAGGACGAGGTGCTCGACGACCTTCCGGAAAAGACGGAGATCGTGCTCGACGTGCCCCTCTCGGAGGAGGAGCAGACGTTCTACGAGGCGCTGCGGCAGCATGCGCTCGACAAACTGGCGGGTGCCGACCGCGCCGATGGACCCGGCCGCATACAGATCCTGGCCGAGCTGATGCGGCTGCGCCTGGCGGCCTGCCACCCGCGCCTGGTCGATCCCCAGGCACCCGTACAGC
>CAYNYN010000297.1:0-4782 GCA_964401445.1 uncultured Saprospiraceae bacterium
CTGAAAGCTGCGGTTTTGAAAAACCGGGGGCCATTTTCCCAAACCACCTCGTAACGAGTATACGGAGATCACACCCTCACCATTTTTGCAGGGGCCTCATCTCTCTTTCGCTCTGTCACTCCTTCTCCCGCTCACTTCCTGCTCGCCTTGAACAGAAACTCCTTCTCTTCCTTGGTCAGGCTTTCGTAGCCGCCATCGCGGATCTTGTCGAGGATGCGGTCCAGCTTCTGTTGGTAGGCCGGGTCGTCGGGCGAGAGGCCGTTCGTTTTTTTGGCGGAAGCCGAAGGTGCCTGCTTGTTGGCATGGCGCACGCGTATGTGGCTGCGGCGCCTGCCGGCAAACAGCTCGCGGAAGAAGGTGGCGATGCGCTCCAGCAAGGTGTTGACCGGCTGGCTCAGGTCGGTGCCGTTGCGCAGCGCGTGGATGAAGTACCAGCCCATGGCCACGCCCCCCAGGTGCGCGAAATGCCCCCCCGTGTTCGAGCCCTCACGGATGGCGATCATGTCGATGACGATGAGGAACAGGGCGATATAGCGAATCTGCACGGGCCCGATGAGCAGCAGGTGCATGATGTAGGTGGGCGCCAGCGTGGCTGCCGCCATCACGATGGCCATCACGCCGGCCGAGGCGCCCAGCATGTGGGAGCCGATGTAGTAGCTGATGTTGCCGGGCAGGAAGTTGGCACTGATGAAAAAGGCCACGAACCCTGCCAGGCCACCCAGCAGATAGATGGGCAGGATGCGGTGGTCGCCCAGCAGGTCCTGCACGATGCGGCCGAACCAGTAGAGGAACAGCATGTTGAAAACCAGGTGCCAGATGCCCTCGTGCAGGAACATGTAGGTGATGATCGTCCAGGGGTGCTTGAGCAGCTCCACCGGGTCGGACGGCACCATGAACCACTCGAGGAACGCATTGAAGGCCGCATGGTTGCCGATGCCCGTGAAGGGCACCATCAGGAAGCCCACGATGTGGATGAAGAGGAAAAAGCCAATATTGACGATGATCAGCCGGGTGAGGTTGTCGCCACGGCTGAAGGCGCGCTTGATATCGTCCCAGATGGATGTGACCATGGTTCGGCGGTTTTGGCAACAGGCAAATGCAGCACAAAGGTACACACCCGCCTACGCTTTGGTGCTGCAAAAAATATGAAACACCCGTAATCGAACAGCCCCCTTGTGCAGCCCTACATGCTGCGCCCCGCCCCAAACATCATGCCCCGCACTGCACGAGGCAACACGGGGCATGAAGCATGGGCTCCCTGGAGCGTCTGTGCTGCGGCTCAGGTGCTGAGCTGCGGGTTCTCTTCCGTATCGGCCGACTTCGTCGAGGCGGCCACGCGTGCCTCCTCGGCGGCATTGTCGCGGGCTTCCACCTCCGAGGCGGCTTCCTTTTCCTCGGCTACGCCCTCGGTCGCCTTTTCTTCGCTGCCATTGTCCGCACCCTGCTCGTGCGCCTGCGCTTCGCGGGCCGCTTCTTCGGGCGTCAGGTGGGCGGGCGGCTCCTCGAAGGGGCGCGGCCCGATGAGGCGCTCGACGTCCGACTTGAGCAGCACCTCTTTCTCGAGCAGGGCTTCGGCCAGTATTTCGAGCTCCTTGCGGCGCTTGCGCAGCAGCTCCTTGGCCCGCTCGTACTGGCTGTTGACCAGCTTGCGCACCTCCTCGTCGATCAGGGCCGCCGTCTCATCGCTGTACGGCTTCTGGAACGAGTCGTTCATCATGCCGTAGAACGACACCTGGCCCACGCGGTCGCTCATGCCGAAGACCGTCACCATGCTGTAGGCCATCTTGGTCACCTGATCCAGGTCGTTCTGCGCACCGGTCGAGATCTTGCCGAAGACGATGGACTCGGCGGCGCGCCCGCCGAAGGTCATGCACATGCGGTCGAGCAGCTGCTCCGAGCGCGTGATGTACTCCTCCTTGGGCAGGTACTGGGCATAGCCCAGCGTGCCGATGCCGCGCGGCACGATGGTCACCTTGACCAGAGGCGAGGCGTTCTCGAGGAACCAGCCGCAGATGGCATGGCCCGCCTCGTGGTAGGCGATGATTTTCTTCTCTTCGGGCGATATGAGCTTGTTCTTCTTCTCCAGGCCCCCGATGACGCGGTCGAGCGCGTAGTTGAAGTCGTCCATATCGACCTGCTTCTTGCCGCGGCGGGCGGCCACCAGGGCGGCCTCGTTGCACACGTTGGCGATTTCGGCGCCGGCGAAGCCGGGCGTCATCTCGGCCAGCGTCACGGGGTTGACGTCGGGTGCCGTCTTGATGTGCTTGAGGTGCACGCGGAAGATGGCCTCGCGCCCCTTCAGGTCGGGCCGGTCGATGGCGATCTGGCGGTCGAAGCGGCCGGGGCGCAGCAGGGCCGAGTCGAGCACGTCGGGCCGGTTGGTGGCGGCCATGATGATCACGCCCTTGTCGGAGCTGAAGCCGTCCATCTCGACGAGCAGCTGGTTGAGCGTGTTCTCGCGCTCGTCGTTGCCGCCCTGGAAGGCGCCGCGGCCGCGCGCGCGGCCGATGGCGTCGATCTCGTCGATGAAGATGATACAGGGCGCCTTCTCGCGCGCCTGGCGGAACAGGTCGCGCACACGCGAGGCACCCACACCCACGAACATCTCGACGAAGTCGGAACCCGAGATCGAGAAGAAGGGCACGCCGGCCTCACCGGCCACGGCCTTGGCCAGCAGCGTCTTGCCCGTGCCCGGAGGGCCGACCAGCAGTACGCCCTTGGGGATCTTGCCGCCGAGGGCCGTGTACTTCTTCGGGTTTTTCAGGAAGTCCACCACCTCCATCACCTCTTCCTTGGCCTCGTCGAGGCCGGCCACGTCTTCGAAGGTGACGTTGACCTTGCTGTTCTGGTCGAAAAGGGTGGCTTTCGACTTGCCGATGTTGAAAATCTGGCCGCCCGGGCCGCCGGCACCACCGCCCAGCCGCCGCATGATGAAGAGCCACAGGGCGATGAAGACGATGAAGGGCAGCACCCAGCCCAGTATGGGGCCGATGAGGCTCTGCCGCGTCTCGGCCTGCACGTAGATGCGCTGTTCGGGCGGAATGTCGGCTTGCAGCTGCTCCAGCTTCTCGTCGAAGCGGTCGGCCGACACCGTCTCGAAGGTGTAGTGCGGCCGTTCGCTGCCGAAGCTGCTCTCGGCCGCGTCCTTGTATTCGGGCTTGTTCAGGGCTTCGGGCTTCAGATAGACCTCCACCACCTTGCCGTTGACCAGCTTCACCTCCTTGACGTCGCCGTGGCGCACCATCTCGGCAAAGCGGTTCCAGGTGATCTCCTGCACGGCCGTGCCCGTGAAGTTGTACACGTTCAGCGCCAGCAGGAAGATGGCGATGAGGCCATATATCCAGTAGGAGTTGAACCCGGGTTTGTTATTCTTTTCCTTCTTTTCCATTGGACCGTTTTGGTTCAGTCAGTAAGTGTCTGCTGCTTGCGCAAAATGCTCATCAGAGGTCTTCGTACTCGGTGAAACGCGCATCGCTCCACAGCTCCTCCAGCTCGTAATAGGCGCGCGTGTCCTTGTAGAAGACGTGGACCACCGTGTCGAAGTAGTCGAGGCAGATCCAGTGCGCCCGCTGCTGGCCCTCGAACGAGATGGGCAGCTGCCCCCCCTCGCGCTTGACGCGGCCGTAGATGTTGTCGGCGATGGCTTTCACCTGGGTGTTGGAGTCGCCTTCGCAAATGATGAAGAAATCGGCGGGGGCATCGTCGAGGTGTCGCATGTCGAGCTTGACGATACGCTTGCCCTTGATGTCCTGGATGCAGTCGACGATGAGGTCGTTGAGCGCTTCGGCGGCAAGCGGGGTCTGAATGAGCGAGTCGGTACGCAAAGCTTCTCTCCTTACTTTTGTTCAACAATGACCAGGGCGGGTGCTGGCGGGCCGGCCGCCCCGTGTGCCCGTGGCACGTGTGTCGCAAATGAAAACGCACACACGCGTGCAACGTTCACATATGCTCAATGCGCAAATTTCAATAAAAGTATCAAAAACCTTTGGTTTGGATCAGGTAAACACGCTTTTCGTCGGTAAGGTTGTACACCGTTTCGACCAGCTGCCCTCGACCAACGACCATGCCTGGCATTTGCTCGAGCAAGGCCGGCCGCCCGAAGGCACCGTGGTGCGCACCGACCACCAGACGGCCGGCAAGGGGCAGCGCGGCAACGTGTGGGAGGTGCCGCCCGGCCTCAACCTCACCCTGTCCGTCATCCTCTACCCGCACTTCCTGGCCGCCGCCCGTCCTTTTTTGCTTTCGCAAATGGCGGCCCTGGCCGTGCGCGACACCGTCCTGCTCCACCTGCCGCCGCACGCCTCCGTGCAGGTCAAATGGCCCAACGACGTGCTGCTCGCCGGCAAAAAGGTGGCCGGCATCCTGATCCAGAACATCCTCTCATCCGGCAAAATACAGGCCAGCGTGGTGGGCATCGGCCTCAACGTCAACCAGCGCGCCTTCCCGGCGCACCTGCCCCACGCCACCTCGCTGGCCGCCTTCCTCGGGCGCACCCTGTCGCTCGACGAAGTGTGCCACGACCTGTACCGCTGCCTCGAGCAGCGCTACCTCCAGCTCAGGCAAGGTCAGGAGGCGCGCATCCGCCGCGACTACCTGTCGGTCCTGTGTGGCTACCAGGAACGCCGGCGCTTCCGCACGGCCACGGGCGAGGTGTTCGAAGGCGTCATCGCCGGCGTGCTCGAAAACGGACAGCTCATCATCGACGGCCCTGCCGGACGCCGCTACTTCGACCTCAAGGAGGTGGCATTTGCCGAAAGGCAGGAATGACGATGGACGATGGAC
>CAYNYN010000298.1:0-4782 GCA_964401445.1 uncultured Saprospiraceae bacterium
AGAGGCACACCCATGCAACGATTGCTGACACGACGCCCCGTCTTCTGGCTTGCGGCCGCCCTGCTGCTCGGCATCGCGTGGTGGAGCCGCCAGCACGAGTTTTTCTGGGACACCATCAGCCAGGCCTCGCTGCGCAGCACCTGGTTCTACGACCAGCGCTTCGCCACCTTTTTCCTGCCCGTCGAGCTGGACTCGGGCCATCCGCCGCTGTTCAACTGGTACCTTGCCGCCGGCTGGCTGGCCCTCGGGCGCACGCTGCCGGTCAGCCACCTGCTCATGGCGCCTTTCCTGCTCGTCATCGCGTGGCAGTGGCAGCGTCTGTTCGACTTTTTGCGAAAGCAAAACCCGGCGCTGCCCCCCTGGCTGGCCCTGCTGCCGCTGCTCGACACGACGCTCTTGTCGCAGGCCAGCCTCGTCAGCGCCGACCTGGCCATGCTGGCCTGCACGCTCACGGCCCTGAACGCCATTTTGCGCAAGCAAGACGGCTGGCTCTTCGCGGCACTCGTCCCGCTCGGCCTGCTCAACCTGCGCGGCCTGCCCGCCGCCGCTGCGCTGGGCCTCTGCTGGCTGATACTTCGCCTTTCGGCAAATGGCGCCCGCCGCCTGTCGCCGCGCGACCTGTGGCCCTGGGCTGCAGCGGCGGCGGTGTGGCTCATGTGGTTCGGCGCGCACCATGCCCACACGGGCTGGTGGTTCAGCACGCCCAACCCGCGCTGGACCGAACACCGCCACTTTTCCGGACCGGGCGGGCTGGCCTGGAACGCCGGCATCACGGGCTGGCGCCTGCTCGACTACGGGCGCCTGGGCTACTGGCTCGTGCTGGCCGCGCTCGTCGCCCGCAGAGGCATGGGCCGGTGGCTGGGGCACCCGCTGCCGCTATTCGTCCTGTGCTTCCTCGGCGTGCACGCGCTGGCCATGTGGCCCGTGAGCAACCCCATCACGCATCGCTACTTCCTGCCGGTGTTGTTGGTGCTGCCGCTCTGGGTGGCCACCGAGAGCTGGTGCGCAGGGGGGCGCTTCCGCAAATGGGGCCTGCCGCTGGTGGCGGCGCTGTTGCTGTCGGGCCATTTCTGGGTCTATCCGCGCGGCATCGCGCAGGGCTGGGACGGCACCACGGCCCACTGGCCCTGGTACGGGCTGCGGCGCGACATGCTGCACTTCATCGAAGCCGAGGGCATCGACTGGCAGCAGGTAGGCACCCGCTTCCCCAATGCCGGCCCCTTCGACAAGCTCGACCTGTCGGGCCGCCAGGAAGGGCTGCCCCGCCTCGACTGGCAGCGCCACCGATACGTGTTTTACAGCAACATCATGAACGACTTCAGCGACGCCGAGCTGGCCCGCCTCGACAGCCTGCCCGTGCGGCACCGCCTGGAACGGGGCGGCATCTGCGTCATCCTCTTCGAAAACGCCAACTGACACGCCATGCCATCATTCAGGAAAAAGACCATGGAAGAGCTGGGCCGCCCCGAGGTGGAGGCCTTCCGGCAAATGCCGCGCCGCGACGTGGTGCTCGTCCTCGACAACATCCGTTCGGGCCTCAACGTGGGCAGCATCTTCCGCACCGCGGATGCGTTTGCCGCAAGGCAGATCCATCTGTGCGGCATCACGGCGCGCCCGCCCCATCGCGAAATCCTGAAGTCGGCCCTCGGCGCCACCGAGACGGTGCCCTGGCATGCCCACGAGGACGTGGCGAGCTGCCTCACACGCCTCAAAGAGGAAGGCTACCTCGTGGCCGGCATCGAGCAGACGCACGACAGCACGCCCCTGCACCGCTTCGAGCCGCCTGCCGACCGGCCGCTGGCGCTGGTGCTGGGCAACGAGCTGCGCGGCATCAGCGACGAGGCGCTGCCCCTGCTCGACGTAGCCGTCGAGATCCCGCAATTCGGCACCAAGCACAGCATCAACGTGGCCGTCTGTGCGGGCATCGTGCTGTGGCATCTGGTGGAAAAGGTGGGTCCGGAAAACTGGCTGCCGCGCTGAGCACGCGTGCTCATTCGTCGCGCTCGCGCTCGATCTGTGCTTTCTTGGCCTGGACGTAGTTGCGCCACTTCTCGAGGCAGGCCTGCATGTCGTCGGGCAGCTCCGAGTTGAACTTCATGAACTCGCCCGTGGTGGGATGCTCGAAGCCCAGCTCCTTGGCGTGCAGCGCGTGCCGCGGCAGGATCTTGAAGCAGTTGTCCACGAACTGCTTGTACTTGCTGAACACCGTGCCCTTGCGGATGCGGTCGCCGCCGTAGCGGGGATCGTTGAAGAGGGGATGGCCGATGTGGCGCATGTGCACGCGGATCTGGTGGGTGCGCCCCGTCTCGAGGCGGCACTCGACCAGGCTCACGTAGTAGAGGCGCTCCAGCACGCGGTAGTGCGTCACGGCCCACTTGCCGTGGTCGCCCTCGGGGAAGACGGCCATGCGCTGGCGGTTGCGCAGGTCGCGGCCCACGTGGCCGTTGATGGTGCCCTCGTCCTGCTCGGGCTCGCCCCACACCAGGGCGTAGTAGCGCCGGTGGATGGTATGGCGGAAGAACTGCTTGCCGAGGTGGGCCATGGCGTAGTCGTTCTTGGCGATGACCAGCAGGCCCGAGGTGTCCTTGTCGATGCGGTGCACGAGGAAGGGCCGGTTCTCGGGGTTGCCGTCCATGATGGGGATGTCGGCCTTGCCCTGGAAGTAGTGGGCCAGGGCATTGACCAGCGTGCGGCGGTAGTGGCCCACGCCGGGGTGCACCACCATGCCGGCCGGCTTGTTGACCACCAGCACGTCGTCGTCTTCATACACGATGTCGAGCGGGATGTCGTCGGGGATGACACGGCAGGCCTCGTCGAGCGGGCGCGGCATCAGCACGCTGATGACGTCGCCCGGCCGCACGCGGTAGTTGGGCTTTACCTCCTCGTCGTTGACCGTCACGGCCCCCGCCTTGATGGCATTCTGGATGCGACTGCGCGAAATATTGGCAATCCTTTGCATGAGGTATTTGTCCAGCCGACGGATGGACTGTTTGTTCTCTACGACAAACTGATGCTCCTCATACAAAGAATCTCTGTCCACAAGCTTCGAGGTGCTGTAGTTCATGTTTCGTGTCCCGCTGTTTGGCTGCTGTCGTTGCAGCAATTCTGGAAATTCGAGGTTCGCCACAAGATACGCTCCCGCGGCCCCTTTGGTTTTAGCCGAGGTGAAAGATACGGCTTTTTGACGGCGTAGCCGTACGCCCGAAAGGCATGGAACAATTTCGCGCGGGCAGCCGTCCACATCCCTCCATTTCCTATCATTGCCTCCTGAACCAAACGCATGCGCATGAGCAGCCACAAGCCTTCCCTCGATTCGCTCTGTGTCAAGGAGCAGGTGCACACGCCCGACGTGCCGCCCCACGTGCAACCCATCTACGCCACCTCGTCGTTCGCCTTTCGCGACATCGAGCAGAGCATCCGCGTGTTCAGCGGCGAAGAGCCGGGGCACAAGTACTCTCGCTACGGCAACCCCACCGTGGATGCGGCTGCCGCCAAAATCGCTGCGCTCGAGGGCTACGACCTCGACGACGACGTGGCCGCCGTCATGACCAGCTCGGGCATGTCGGCCATCGCCACCCTGCTGATGGCCACCCTCGAAAAGGGCGACCGCGTGCTCACCCAGGGCAACCTCTATGGCGGCACCACCGAGCTGCTCGGCAAGGTGTTCGAGCGGCTGGGCATCGAGCCGGTCTTCGCTGACCTGCACCGACTCGACGAGGTGGAGCGCCTGCTGCGCACCGACGCGCGCATCCGCATGTGCTACTTCGAGACGCCGGCCAACCCCACCCTGGCCTGCGTCGACATCGAGGCGCTGGCCACACTCGCCCGCCGGCACGGCCGCTACTCGGCCATCGACAACACCTTCGCCACGCCCTGCCTGCAACGGCCCCTCGCCCTGGGCGTCGACTTCGTGATCCACAGCACCACCAAGTACCTCAACGGCCACGGCACCGGCATCGCCGGCGTCATCGTGGGGCGCAAGGCGCTCATCGAGGGCCCCGTATGGGAAACCATGAAGCTCACCGGCACCAACTGCAGCCCCTTCGAGGCCTGGCTCGTGCTGCAGGGCATGAAGACGCTGCCGCTGCGCATGGAACGCCACTGCCACAACGCGCGCACGCTCGCCCACTGGCTGGCGGCACGCCCCGAGGTGGCGCGCGTCAACTGGCCGGGTCTGCCCACCCATCCCGACCACGAGACCGCCAAAAAGCAGATGACCGACTTCGGCGCCATGCTCTCCTTCGAGCTGGCCGGCGGCCTCGAGGCCGGCAAGCAGTTCATGAACCGGCTGCGCTTCTGCGCGCTGGCCCCCACCCTCGGCGACGTGGACACGCTGGTGCTGCACCCCGCCAGCAGCTCCCACCTCAACGTGCCGCGCGAACTGCGCCTGGCCAACGGCATCACCGACGGACTGGTGCGCATCTCGGTCGGCATCGAGTCCGTCGACGACCTCATCGCCGACTTCGAGCAGGCACTCGAAGGGCTGTAGCCGGACGTGCACGAAAGCGCCTGCTCAACCCGCAGCTTTCAGGCGCAGCTTTTTGTTACACAGAGTCTCACTGAGTACTCACTGAGTGCCACCGAGTTTGGTGAAAGCGGGTGAATCGGTCAAACCGGGCAAATCGGTTATCCGATGCCTCGCGCAAAGACATGGAGTCGAACGTTTTTCAAATTCCAACATCGCCGCAGCCTGCTCCCGATGCTCGGGACAGGCTCCGACTTGTCGGGGACAGCGGCGTCTCAACAGGCCGCGCAGCGGCTATCAACATCGAGCGGCAGCGA
>CAYNYN010000299.1:0-4751 GCA_964401445.1 uncultured Saprospiraceae bacterium
CGTCACCTTCATCATGTTGGTGCGGTAGCGCTTCTCGATGGGCATCGAGCCGGTATTGACCACCACGTCGCCCTCTTTGACGTGCCCGTTTTTCTTGAGGATCTCGCAGGTGTCGGCGATGGTCTCGTCGGTAGTGGTGAAGCGGTCGTAGTAGTAGCAGCGCACACCCCACACCAGGTTGAGCGTGGCGAGCATGTGCATCTGATCGCTGAAGATGTAGATGGGGATGTTGGGCCGGTAGCTCGACACCTTGAATGCCGTATAGCCCGAGCTGGTCATGCCCACGATGGCCTTGGCACCCACCTCGTCGGCCGTCTTGGCGGCGTTGAAGCACACCACGTCGGAGAGGAAGGTGCGCGACTTGGGCACGGCCACGGGCCGGCGTCCTTCGAAGTCCTGTGCCTTTTCGGCTTCTTCGATGATGCGGCGCATGGCCTCGACCACGAGCGTGGGGTGCTTGCCCACCGACGTCTCGCCGCTGAGCATCACGGCATCGGCGCCGTCGAGCACGGCATTGGCCACGTCGGTCACCTCGGCACGCGTGGGGCCCGGCTGCTCGATCATGCTCTCCATCATCTGGGTGGCCACGATGACGGGGCGGGCCCACTGGATGCACTTGCGGATGATCTGTTTCTGCACGATGGGCAGGCGCTCGTACGGCATCTCGATGCCCAGGTCGCCCCGCGCCACCATGATGCCGTTGGCTTTCTTGATGATCTTGTCGATCTTCTCCACGGCCTCGGGCTTCTCGATCTTGGCGATGATCTTGGCCGGATGGCCGGCGGCGTCGAGGCGCTTGCGCAAGTCCTCCACGTCTTTGGGCCGGCGCACGAACGACAGGGCAATCCAGTTGACGGGCTGCGTCAGGATGAATTCCAGGTCGTGCAGGTCCTTCTCGGTGAGGCAGGGCAGCGAGATCTTGGTGTTGGGCAGGTTGACCCCCTTGCGCGGCTTGAGGATGCCGCCATGCAGCGTCTTGAGGCGTACCGTATCCGTGCCGTTGGTCTCCACCACCTCGAACACCAGCTTGCCGTCGTCCACCAGTACGCGCTCGCCCACCTTCACGTCTTTGGGGAAGTCTTCGTAGCTCATGTAAATGGCATCGGGGGTGCCGGGCGCATCCGGATCGTTGACGAAGGTGATCACGTCGCCTTCTGACAGCTCGATGCCGCCGCCCTGTATGTTGCCCACGCGCAGCTTGGGCCCCTGCAGGTCGGCCAGAATGCCCAGGTGCATGTCGTACTTCTCGTTGATATACTGGATGTGATTGATCACCTCCAGATGCTCGGCATGGGTGCCGTGCGAAAAGTTGAGGCGGAACACGTCGACGCCGGCGCGGGCCAGGGCCAGCAGATTGGCGTAACTCCTGCTCGCCGGGCCAACGGTAGCCACGATTTTCGTCTTTTGCATTTTCGTCGATGCCATAACCTGTTCGTTTTCAGCAGTGCCTTTGTAAAAAGGTGCCGCAATATACTAAGTGTGTTTTTTACCAAAACCAATGCGAAGGTATCCCTGCTTTTGCAAACAGTAAATACCTTTGCGGCCGAAAAATGCGCAATCGGGTCCGTGCGCAGCGATCAGATACGTTTTTCATTCACTCATAACACACTAAGGAAAAGCACCGTATCGCTCGCACGGACGAAAAACCGAAGCATTCCTTTGTTTATCAAATGGGTTATCTCTTTCTTTGCAGAAAATTTTTACATCCTAAACAAAACTGGCTATGTCTAATTCGAACGTTGCAGAAAAGGTCAAGCAGATCATCGTAGAAAAGCTGGGCGTAGACGAGTCGCAAGTGACTCCCGAAGCCAGCTTCACCAACGACCTTGGTGCAGACTCGCTGGACACGGTCGAGCTCATCATGGAGTTCGAAAAAGAGTTCGACATTTCGATTCCCGACGAGCAGGCCGAAAACATCCAGACGGTAGGCCAGGCTATCGAGTACCTGGAATCGCAACTGAAAAACTGAACACATTGATTGCCTGCCCGTTGAGGCGGCATTGAAGCCGGCTGGCATTCCGGCCCTGCGTCAATTACACACAATGCCCATCCCGGATTGAGATCAGCGGTTGCGCCATTTCAATCCGGGTTTTTTCTTGTATCGGCCGCGAAGGGCCGATACGCCCACGAGCCTGAACCCGCTTTCGCAAAAACCGAACGAGCGGTCCGCTACATTGCCGCTCTTCACAATGTCCTTTGTTTATGAGAAGAGTAGTTGTGACCGGAATGGGCGCCGTCACGCCTATCGGCAACTCGGT
The DNA here is from genome assembly GCA_964401445.1 of uncultured Saprospiraceae bacterium. Classification (GTDB taxonomy): domain Bacteria; phylum Bacteroidota; class Bacteroidia; order Chitinophagales; family Saprospiraceae; genus WFYJ01. The sequence continues at coordinate 2,259 of CAYNYN010000299.1, forward strand.
AGCCGAATTTGCCGAGGCGCTGAAAAAGGGCGTCAGTGGCGCCAATCCCATCACTTACTTCGACGCCTCCAACTTCAAGACGCGCTTCGCCTGCGAGATCAAGAACTTCGACCCGCTGAACTTTTTCGACCGCAAAGAGGTGCGCAAGATGGACCGCTACACCATGTACGCCATGGTGTCGGCCGACGAAGCCATCCAGGATGCGGGGCTCGACCCTGAAAAGCTGGACGTGGACCGCGTGGGCGTCATCTACGCTTCGGGCATCGGCGGCCTGCGCTCGCTCGAAGAAGAGGTCGAAAACTTCACGCTGGCGGGTATGAAGACGCCGCGCTACAGCCCCTTCCTCGTGCCCAAGATGATCGTGGACATTGCTGCAGGCATGATCTCGATCAAATACGGCTTCCGCGGCATCAACTACGCCACCGTGTCGGCCTGCGCCTCTTCGACCCATGCCCTGATGAATGCCTTCGACTACATCCGCATGGGCCGCGCCGACATCATCGTGGCCGGTGGGGGCGAGGCCGCAGTGACCAAAGTAGGACTCGGCGGCTTCGGCTCGATGAAGGCCCTCTCGACGCGCAACGACGACTACCTCACCGCCTCGCGACCCTTCGACAAGGACCGCGACGGCTTCGTGCTGGCCGAAGGGGCCGGCACGCTCATCCTCGAAGAGCTGGAACACGCCAAAAAACGCGGCGCCACGATCTATGCCGAGGTGGTGGGTGCTGCCGCCACGGCCGATGCCTACCACATCACGGCCCCCCACCCCGAAGGGCTGGGCGCGCGCAACGTGATGAAGCTGGCACTCGAAGATGCAGGGCTGTCGCCCGAAGACGTGGACTACATCAACGTGCACGGCACCTCGACGCCGCTGGGCGACGTGGCCGAGATCAAGGCCATCCAGCAGCTCTTCGGCGAAGCAGCCTACCAGCTCAACATCAGCTCTACCAAGTCGATGACGGGCCACATGCTGGGCGCCGCCGGCGCAGCCGAGGCCATCGCCTGTGTGCTGGCCATCCGCGACCGCTTCGTGCCGCCCACCATCAACCACTTCACCGACGATCCCGACATCGACCCGAAGCTGAACCTGACCTTCAACGAAGCCCAGGAACGCGACGTGCGCGTGGCCCTGAGCAACACCTTCGGCTTCGGTGGCCACAACTCGAGCATCATTCTCAAGAAGTTCGAAGACTGAAAATGAAAAAAAGGCCGATGCACCAATGCATCGGCCTTTTGCCTTTTCACGAAAATGGCCCGAAATTTTCCGTTTGCCGAAAAGGCATGGACATGCCTGCGAAAATTTCTTCATTTTTGCACCAGACCCTTTCTGACCAAATAACGCATACACACAGGCACAGGCCTGTGCATCCCTGCCTCAAAAGCCAGATCGGCGTCGTACGATCGCATCGGAAATACGCGTCCCGCAAACTCAGTTACGTGCAAATGCCGCAATGAAGTTTTTGCCGAAAGGCACATCACAAATCGAAAAGTTGCAGCATTTGCATCGCGGACAGCCCGAACGATCGCGCGCCCGAGCGGTTGAATGAGCGAGGGGTGCATATTCGTTCACAGCAATGTGTAAGACGCGATGCTACATCGATTTCTGAGACTCTACAACTACTACCTGTCCGACGACAGGGAGTTTGCCCGCAGGCTGCACAACCTGCTGGGCTTCACGCCAGCCAACCTTCAGATCTTCCGCACGGCCTTCTCCCACCGATCCAACGGCGGCAACGGCAAGGAAGAGTATGCCCTGCAGAACAACGAGCGCCTCGAGTATCTGGGCGATGCGGTGCTGGGCACCATCGTGGCCGAATACCTGTTCAAGAAGTACCCCAATGCCGACGAGGGCTTCCTCACCAAGATGCGCTCCAAGATCGTCAAGCGCAAAGCGCTCAACGCCATCGGCGACAAGATGGGGCTCGACGTGCTGCTCAACGAACACAGCAACACGCGGCTGAGCCGCTCGATGTACGGCAATGCCGTCGAGGCGCTCGTGGGCGCCGTGTACCTCGACCTGGGCTACCACGGCACCAAGCGCTTCGTCATCCGCGAGATCCTGCAAAAACTGGTGGACGTCGAGCAGCTCGAGCAGTACGACGACAACTACAAGAGCCAGCTGCTCGAGTGGTGCCAGAAGCACGGCAAGACGGTCAGCTACAAGCTCATCGCGCGCTACAAGTACGAAAAGCGCGACCGCTTCAAGGTGGCCGTGCTGGTGGATGGCAAAAAGATCGCCACGGCCGACGACTTCAACAAGAAGAGCGCCGAGCAGATCGCCTCGGGCAAGGCCCTCGAAAAGCTGGGCATCCGCAAGCTGGAAGCGGTGGAAGCAGAATGATCCCCGGCGCGCCGCACCTGCATAAGATGGTTGAACGTTTGCCTCGCGCAACGTTCTCTCCACTCTTCTCTCCGTCACTCCCTTCTCTCTGTCTCTCCGTCTCGCAAAACATCCACCAACGTTTACGAGCCTCGAAAAGGCTCGCAAACGTC